>NZ_DATCRD010000123.1:0-7620 GCF_036569185.1 Chitinophaga sp. | reverse complement strand
AAAACAACCGCCAGTTTAACCTTATTGCCTGAAATGTTTCAATGCAAAGAATTTGTGAATGCTGATATTATTGCTGCTGGCATATGCCCCGGTAATCCCGAAAGCGTTGCGTTACAGGCTGGAAGAATAATGTTAATAAAGATCCATAAGCTAATACTTGAGAAAGCAGACTTTGCATTTGAAACCACCTTAGCTACGAGAAGTTACGTTCCTTTAATTAAAACAGCTCAGGCAATTGGATATGAAGTTATCTTACTTTTTTTCTGGCTCGAATCACCTGCATTTGCAATAAACAGGGTAGCCAAAAGAGTATTGGAAGGCGGCCATAGTATTCCATCGGAAATAATTAAACGAAGATTTTACAGGGGAATTAAAAATCTTATAAACCTGTATATTCCAATTTGTAATCATTGGCTGGTTATTGATAACATGTACACTTCCCCGGAAGAGATAATATTGGGTTCTGGTAACACCATTAAATTGGTCATAAAATCTTACATTTGGGATGTTATTTTAAGACAAAGCATCCACCATGAACAATAAAGAAAAAGAACTATTGGAGCTTTCCGCCAAAGTGATGCAGGGCATGAAAATAGCCATGCGGAAGTTGGTGGAATCCAGCGCAGCGGAAAACAAAACATTAATTGTAGGCGATAAAAATGGTAACCCAATAGAAGTTCCCGCAAAAGACCTGTTAAAAACACTCAAATAACATAACCCCTTCTCCCCCAATCCCTTCCCTATCCTCCAAATATATTTTCCTTAATATAAATTATTTAACATATATTTACATCAACATCGCCACTTTTAGCGTATGGTGTGATCTGCAGCGATAGCGATATCCTTAAACACCACATTTTTGTACCTATGAACTTCCATATTCATCATCCTGCGGATGCATTGCGTCCTTTTGTAAAGCAATATTATTACTGGGAAGATGATACCCGTGGTATTATCCAATTGCCACAAAACCTGTTTGCCCTGGGCGATCAGTACATGGTATTCATCCTTGAAGGGAAGGCTGAAGTGAAACCAGCGAACCACAAAGCATTTACCTTACCTGCCGGTGCTGTATTAGGGCATCTTACCTGCGCCTGCCAGTTACAGGTACAGGGGCCGGTAAAAGCGGCAGTTGTACAGTTGAACGCATACGGATGCTACCGGCTTTTAGGAATGGACGCCGCCAGTTTCACCAATTACTACCGCAGCCTCACCGCCGCACAACCTGTATGGCAGGAGCTGATAAACGCCCTGCAGCAGGAAAGGGATCCGCAACGTGTAGAATCGCTGCTGGATGTGGCCTGTTTACATGCGCTTTCACAACAACCCGGTAATCTGCATGGAGTAGACGATATGGCAGATTACCTGGTGATTATGCAGGGCAATGTAAGTATAGAAGAACTGACAGCGCGTTATGGGCTTTCCCGTCCTACCCTGGAAAGGATCTTCAGCAAAATAGTAGGTATTCCTCCGCAGCTGTATGCCCGGATGATCCGTTATAAAACGGCCCTGAGCGCACTCCGACAGCTGAATTTACCGGAATGGGAAACACCGGTGGCAGCCACTCCGTGGTATAACCAGGCAATGTTTATCAAAGATTATTTATTGTTTAATCACGAAACTCCTTCTTATTTTGCAGGGGCAACAGGTACTATTGCGCACATGCCGGTGAACAACCTGCAGCAGGTGGCGGTAGCCAGTTAACAAAATGGATACTGTATGGATACTCCTGGTTTCCCCCGGATATTCCCCGTATCCGGGCCGTATCCGAAACGAATATAACTTGTATCTATAGAGATACGGGTTATATATTTTTTACATGCCGGTATCATTACTTTATTTCCCGGGCCGCCCTGCACGTTGCCCGGAACCATCATGTGGAGTATAACCCTGTTCTATATACGAAGATTTTTTATTTAACTTACCGGTCCTAACAGGCATAACTATGCAATATTCTGCCGCCCACTGGCGCGAACAACTGAAACTGCAATCCCATGTGGAAGGCGGCGCATTCCGCGAAACCTACCGCTCCCAATGGGTACTTGATATGGCCACGCTTCCGGCTGGTATGAGCGGTAACCGCAATGCTTCCACCTGCATTTATTTTTTGTTGGAAGAAGGGGAGTTTTCCGCATTCCATCGCATTGCCGCGGATGAGATCTGGCATTTTTATGATGGCAGTACATTAACGATCTATGAAATAGTTCCCGGCGGAGAACTGCTGGTACATAAGCTTGGACGGGATATCCAGAACAATGAAAGTTTACAGGTGATCATTACAGCGGGCAATTGGTTTGCTTCCCGCGTAGAAGTGCCCGGAGGCTATACACTGGCCGGCTGTACCGTAGCGCCGGGGTTTGATTTTGCAGATTTTGAACTGGCAGAAAAAGCGCCGCTGCAGGCAGCTTACCCGGAACATGCTGCGCTTATTGATAGTCTTACCCGATAACGGTAACGCCTATCCGCTCTAAGCCTCCCTGGTTTTTATTACATTTACAGGTATGAAGAAAATCCTTTACCTCGTTGTATTCATTTTATTTACGCTCCTGGTATTCTGGCTGGGTAAGCGCTTTGGCAGCACCAATGTGAGCCAGCAGGTAATTTCCAACAGCACTATTGTAAAAGAAATTGCAGAACTGGCCAGCCTGGATGTGCAGGGAAGCGCCAGTATCAAAAGAAGTAATATTGAAAACAGCGGTGACTGGACCGACAACCTGAAGAAAGCATTCCTGGAAAACACCGTATGGGTAACCATTCCGTACCAGGCTAAATACGGGGTCAATATCGACGATAAATCGTTTAAAGTACAAATGACTGATAAGAAGATCATTATCAGTTTACCGGCGCCCCGGCTGCTCAGCTATGAACTGAAAATGGACAAAATGGAAACCTCCAACCGTAAGGGATGGCTGCTGACCCAGGACGATGAAACCTATACGGATGTACAGAAAAAACTTTATCAAACCTCCCGTGCCCAGCTGGAAAGTAATCCCACTTACATACAGCAATCAAAAGAGAAAATAAGGAAGGTAATGGAGCAGTATTATGCTCCATTCCTGAAAGATCATACCCTGGAGATCCGGTATGACGGAGCAACCAGTGCCCCGTCATTAAATTAGCTGCTATGCAGCCTCCTGCGCAATATACTTCACCAGGCTTCTTTTAGCGATGGGCAGCAGCGTTTCGTTTACAGGCACTACCAGCGGCGTTTCTGCACAATATACAGCCGGGTTGGGTAAACTGTTGCGCTCCCGGATCAGCATGCTCTTGATATGGCTGATGGTATGTACCAGGTCTTTTTTATAGGCCTGGAGGTATTGGGTATGAATGCCCCTGTACTTTTCATCATGCCTTTCAAAAATGGTGAGCCGGTACGTATACACCAGTGTTTGCCTGCCCCGGCCATCGCACAGTAACAGGTACCCTTCCGCCGTTTCCAGTGGTACCAGTCCTACCGGGAAAATAGTAAGATGTTCCGCCACGTACTCATAAATTTCCGTTCCCCCTTTGATCGTGCTGTTGAGCTGGGGCAGGGAATACTGGATAATGGATTCCAGTTCCTCCATCAGCTCATCATCGGCAATCAGTTGTTCATACAGCAATTCCAGTTTCTGGATATTCACTGCCGTTAGTCTTTTCGGAAACTGTTGCTGTAAAAATTGTTTGTTATCCCGGAAGGCCACCAGGTTGTTGTAATGAAAGATAATGTCCGACAACTGCGGGTACAGTCTGCTCTGGGTGAAGTGTTGATTAATGTCCTGTAAATAGGCCAATAGCGTGTATTTTTTCAGCTCAAAATCTATATACCCGTCTGCAAACCATGTTTCACTTAACGCTCCCATATGAATTTAATTTAATGGATCATATGCTGAATTTACGAAAAAAAAACCGTAAAAAGGAAGGTTTTCCGGCTACAACGCACTATTTTAAATAATATTTCCGCACCAGTCAAACAGCTCACTACAAAGGATCTACCTATGTCAAATGGTAGTAAAAAACAAGGTAAATACAAAAATATTTTAACGCTAACTTTTTTATTAGCGTAATTTTCATAACTTCAGTATATTATTTTTCATTTTTTTAATTTCAGTTATCATGAACATTTACGTAGCCAACCTGCACTATAGGTTGAACGATGAGGATCTCCATCAGATTTTCAGCGATTTTGGAGAGGTTACCTCCGCTAAGGTTATCAAAGACCACGAAACAGGCCGCTCACGTGGTTTTGGCTTTGTGGAAATGCCTAATCAAGAAGAAGGAGCAAAGGCTATGGATAGTTTGAACGGCAGCGAAATCGAAGGTAAGCAATTGATGGTAAACGAAGCAAGACCTAAACAACCGAATAATAATTTCAAAGGTGGCGGTGGTAATAACCGTGGCGGCGGAGGATATGGTTCCCGCGACCGTCGTTATTAATAAAATCCCCTTTATTCGGCACTAAGGAACTAAGGAGACGCTCTTATGAGGCGTCTCTTTTTTTGTTTTCAGGAAGATAAAAAATGCAGCAGGGAGCTTTTCCCTGCTGCATTCCTGCTTAAAGACGTTACTATTAAATTCCTCTTTTCGGATCGAAATTTTCCAGCTCCTTTGCCACCGCGCTCAGGAAAGTGGAGCCCAGGGAACCATCTACAATCCGGTGGTCGTACGACATGGAGAGGTACATCATATGCCTGATACCGATGGTATCTCCTTCTTCCGTTTCAATCACCACCGGGCGTTTTTTGATGGCCCCTACCGCCAGGATAGCTACCTGCGGCTGGTTAATGATAGGCGTTCCCATCAGGCTGCCAAAGGTGCCTACATTAGTGAGGGTGAAGGTACCGCTTTGCGTATCTTCCGGTTTCAGCTTATTCTGACGGGCGGAATTGGCCATATAGTTAACCTGTTTCGTTAACCCGGTGAGGTTCAGCATATCTGCGTTTTTGATCACCGGCACAATCAGGTTACCGCTGGGCAAAGCCGTAGCCATTCCTATATTGATGTCTTTCTTGATAATGATCTTATCCCCGTCGAGTGAGCAGTTGATCAGCGGGAAACGCTTGATACATTTAATGATAGCTTCGATAAACAACGGCGTAAAGGTCAGTTTTTCACCTTCACGTTTCTCGAAATCCGCCTTTACACGATCCCGCCATTTTACCAGGTTGGTCACATCTGCTTCTGCAAAACTGGTTACATGCGGACTGGTTTGTTTGCTCATCACCATGTGATTGGCGATCAGTTTACGCATGCGGTCCATTTCAATGATCTCCACATTCCCGTTGTAGGTAGGGGAAGCCACTGTAGTGGTCACCACCGGCTTGCTGGTAGTAGCGGCTGCAGTGGAGGTGGCCGGTTCCGGCGTTACATCCGGGATCACCTTTCCTTCGCGGCGGTCTGCTACAAACTGCAGGATATCTCTTTTGGTTACGCGGCCATCATTGCCGGAACCGGGGATCTTTTCCAGGTCCGCAAAACTGATGCCTTCCTGTTGTGCGATAGTGAGTACCAGCGGGGAATAAAATTTGGCGCCGCCACCGGAAACGGGCGCTTCAGCAGCAGGGGTATAGGCTGGTGCTGTCGTAAATTTTGGTTCAGTGGATACAGGCGCTGCGGGCGCAATGGGCGCGGAAGATGCCGCAGCATCGGCATTGGTATTAATGCGGGCAATGACAGTACCAACCGGTACTACATCATTTTCATTGAAGAGCAGCTCTGTGATCTCTCCTTCTGCAGTAGAAGGAACTTCGCTATCCACTTTGTCGGTGGCAATTTCAAGTACGGTTTCGTCTACTTTTACGTGATCGCCCGCCTTTTTATGCCAGCGCAAAATGGTGGCTTCCATGATGCTCTCCCCCATTTTTGGCATTACCAATTCTACAATGGCCATAAGATTGATTTTTGCTTTAGTGCGCGACAAAAATACGGGAATTGTACCAATTCAAACCAGGTCAATATCCCTATTCCAGGATGAGTTTGCGCAGCTCATTCATGGCATAAACAGCTGTCATTTGCGTATTCCGTTCCCGGTCGTAACGCAGCTGGTATTTAACGGTGATCGTTTTTGCAACGCTGGCCACCGCTATCCAAACAGTGCCTACGGGCTTCTCCGGCGTACCGCCATCGGGGCCCATTATGCCTGATACGGCAATCACATAATCGGTTTGCAGCAGTGCCAGGGCGCCTGCAGCCATTTCACGGACCGTAGCTTCACTTACAGCGCCATGCGCCTGCAGGGTTTCAGGCTTCACTCCTAACATCTTCACCTTCATTTCATTGGCATATGTTACCGCGCTGCCTTTGAAATAAACGGAACTGCCCGGCACTGCTGTAATCCAGCTGGAAATCAATCCGCCGGTACAACTTTCCGCCGTGCCCATGGTTTTGCCTTTTTCCTTCAACAGGTGGCCCAGCACCTCTCCCATCGAAATATCCTGGTCGGTCACCGTGATATCTGCCAGCAGCTCTTTCAACTGGTGAAACAGGATGCTCACTTCCGCCGCTACCGACAATTTATCTTTCCCCTGCCCGGTTAAACGCAATTTCAGCAGGCTGTAACTGGGCAGGTAGGCCAGTTTGATATGAGCGGGCAGCTTTGCTTCGAAGGCTACCAGTCTTTCAGCAATGAAAGACTCGCCCATACCGGAAGTAACCAGGGTTTGATGTACTACTGCCGGGGTTTTGAAATGCGCTTCGAGTTTTGGCAGCACATAGTTCTCCATAATGCCCTTCATTTCATGTGGTACTCCGGGCATGGATACGTATATTTTACCTTCTTTCTCAAACCACATCCCTGGTGCGGTGCCTCTCTTGTTTTCAATGACAGTGGCCGCTTCCGGCACCAGGCTCTGATCTATATTCCGCTGCAGCATAGGCAATCCCCTGCTTTCAAAGATATGCAGCACATTATCCAGTGCTTCCTGGTTTTGTACCAGCCTGGTATTGAAATATTCGCAGAGGGTGGGCTTGGTAATATCATCGGCTGTTGGCCCCAGTCCCCCGGTGATCAGTACAATGTCGGACACTGCTGATTCCTTTGTCAATGCATCCAGTATATCTTCCCGGATATCGCCGATGGCTACACGCCGGTGCACCCAGATCCCCATTGCATTCAGCTGCTGCGCCATCCAGGCGGAATTGGTATCAATCGTTTGTCCTATCAGCAGTTCATCCCCGATGGTGATAATGCTGGTGGTGATCTTATCCATACACGTTGTTTATACTGCTATTCAAAAAACGGTGCCAGTCTTTTCTTCAGGTCTTCCGGCAAACCGGCTTTCTGTTTTGTTTTCACGTCAATGAATACCAGCGTGGTCACCCCAACATTCAGCAATTCATTCTTTTCGTTATACAACTCACTGTGAAACTGTATCTTGGAAGTTTTCGGCAACTCTTTCAGTATAGTCTTTACCGTTATCAGGTCGTCGTAATAGGCCGGACGCAGGTATTTCACATTCAGTTCCGCCACCGGCATGATCACCCCTTGCTCTTCCAGTTCCCTGTAGCTGAACCCCAGCTCCCGTATGGCTTCCGCCCTGCCTACTTCATAATACAGCCCGTAATTGCCATAATACAGGTATCCCATCTGATCTGTTTCCCCGTAACGTACCCTGATTGTTGTTGTACTGATAAACATGGTTC
>NZ_DATCRD010000122.1:0-3378 GCF_036569185.1 Chitinophaga sp. | reverse complement strand
TGGAAATGTCTCCGGGCTGCATCTCCCCACACATTCGTAATTCGTAATTCGTAATTAAATTATGAAATTATATCTCGTTCCATCTCCCATCGGTAACCTCGCCGATATTACCTACCGGGCCGTAAAAGTGCTGGAAGAAGCCGACCTGATCCTCGCGGAAGATACCCGCACATCCAGTGTACTGCTGCGGCATTACCAGATCAATAAACCCGTTACACCTTACCATCAGCATAATGAGCATAAAATAGTACAACACCTCCTGCAACAGCTGCAGGACGGTAAAACAATGGCCCTGCTCACCGATGCCGGTACACCAGGCGTATCTGACCCCGGCTTCCTGCTGGTAAGGGAATGTACCCGTGCAGGCGTACCCGTGGAATGCCTCCCGGGCGCTACCGCTTTTGTGCCCGCACTGGTGAACAGCGGCATCCCCATGACCCGCTTTGCCTTTGAAGGCTTCTTCCCCCTCAAAAAAGGCCGCCATACCCTTTTTACCAAACTCGCCACAGAGGAACGCACCATCGTTTTTTACGAGTCGCCTATGAGACTGCTCAGAACCCTCGCCGACCTGATCCAGTATTTCGGACCAGACCGCCAATGCTGCGTTTGCCGGGAGCTCACCAAAATGTTCGAGGAAAATAAACGCGGTACGCTGCAGGAAGTACACGATTACTTCAGCGAAAAAGGCGTAAAAGGAGAAATTGTGGTGGTAGTGCAGGGCGTTGAATAATTATTTTTAACTTCCCGTTGATTGCCGGCATGCCCTTGTCGCACCCGTGCTGTTGCTTTGTATAACAAATCATTTAGCCATGCCCGTTACTGATATCGCCTCATTGCGACTGCAGCACCAGCAGCTGATCAAAACCTCTTTTAAAAAACCACAGGACCTCGTGGCTTATTTCGGCGCCATGCAGGCGCAGGAACATGCCCACAGCAAATGGGGCATCGGCGTAAGGCTCCCCGGCAGCACAGATGCAGATATAGAAAAAGCTATCCATAATAAAACCATTATCCGCACCACCGTATTCCGCGGCACCCTGCACCTGGTGGCTGCCGCTGATGTGCGCTGGATGTTAGCCCTCATCGCTCCGTCTGTAAAAAACCGCATGGGCAGCATGATGCGTAAACTGGAAATGGATGAAGCCCTTCTGCAGAAAACCAGCCAGCACATCGCCAAAGCATTACAGGGAGGAAATCACCTTACCCGTAAGGAGCTTATTACCCTGCTGGAAGAAAAAGGCATCAATACAGATGATCACCGCATGAACCATATCGTTTACCACGCCGCTGTAAACGGGATCATTTGCAACGGCCCCCTGAGCGGCAAACAGTTTACCTATACACTACTGGATGAATGGCTTCCCGGCACCACCACATTTGATAAACAAACATCGCTGGTTACGCTTGCCAAACGCTACTTCATCAGCCACGGACCCGCTACCTTAGCTGATTTCGCCCAATGGGCCGGCCTGCCCGTTACCGATGCAAAAGCAGGGCTGGAAGGCGCACAATCCGCATTAAAATCGCTGGAGGTGAATAATACCACCTACTGGATGGCGCCGGGGAAAAAACAAACACCGCCCGATACTGCGTTGCTGCTGCCGGCTTTCGATGAGTATTTCATCGGCTATAAAGACCGCAGCACCCTGATAGACATGCAGTTTGCAAAAAAAGTAATGACCATCAACGGTATTTTCAATCCTTTGATGGTTAGCAACGGGCAGATCACCGGTACCTGGAAACGCACTTTTAAAAAAGACAGCGTAGCCATCGTTACCGACCCGTTTAAACCGCTCAAAAAGGCCGCCCTTAAAGCATTTGAGCCTGCTGCACAACAATATGCGGATTTCCTGGGACTTACGCTCAGCAGTTTCTCCTGATTTATATCGCGGCCTTCCTGCATTCATCAAATATCAATGGCGAAATCGCTAAATGATCCTTATTTTAGCTGCTTAAACCAAATGAAACGGAATGAAGTACCGGGTTACAACAGGCAGCTGTATGGCTATTGCCTTGCTGGCAGGCAGCTGGTTAAAGCTAAGCGCTCAGTCGGACCGCTGGCAGCAGCGTGTAAAGTACACAATGGACGTGAAGGTGGATGCACCGGCCAACCAGTTCAAGGGCCAACAACGCCTTGAATACTACAATAACTCCCCCGATACATTAAAGAAAGTTTTTTACCACCTCTACTGGAACGCTTTCCAGCCAGGCAGTATGATGGATGTGCGCAGCCGTGAACTGGGTAAAATTGTACTTGGAAAAGACAGGAATGGCAACGAACGCCGCGATTGGGACAACCGTGTACGCGACCGTATCTCCAAACTTAAACCCGACGAGATAGGCTATCAGAAGATCATCTCCCTGAAACGCGATGGAAAACCGCAGGACTTCAAAGTAGTGGAAACTATCCTGGAAGTGCCGCTGGATAAACCGATCCTGCCGCATTCCAAAGCAGTATTTGATATGGAGTTTGCCTCACAGGTGCCGGTACAGATCCGTCGCAGTGGCCGCAATAACGCCGAAGGCGTTGACTTTTCCATGTCGCAGTGGTATCCTAAAATGTGTGAATACGATTATGAAGGATGGCACGCCACTCCTTACATTGCCCGCGAATTTTATGGCGTGTGGGGCGACTATGACGTGAAGATCACCATCGATAAAAAATATACCATAGGCGGTACCGGTTACCTGCAAAACCCTGATCAGATTGGCCATGGCTATGAAAAGCCCGGCGCTAAAGTAACGCCGCCCACCGGTAACACGCTCACCTGGCATTTCATAGCGCCTAATGTGCATGATTTTATGTGGGCAGCAGATCCGGATTACAAACATATCACACAGAAAGTGGATGGCTTTACCGCTCACTTCTTTTACATCGATAATGAATTCACCCATAACACCTGGCCACAGCTGGCAAAAATGATCCCTGCTGCCTATGCCTATATCAAAGCGCATTACGGCGCCTACCCTTATGAACAGTATTCCTTCATACAGGGAGGCGATGGCGGTATGGAATACCCGATGGGAACCCTTATTATGGGTAACGGTAAAATGGATGGCCTGTATGGCGTAGCCATGCACGAATGGATGCACAGCTGGTACCAGGGAATGCTGGCCACCAACGAAAGCCTGTACCCGTGGATGGATGAAGGCTTTACCACCTTTGCGGAAAACAACGTGATCTATAACACCATCGATTCACTGAAAGGACGCAATGCTTTGGAAGATTCCTACGCCGGTTATTTTGCGCTGGCAAGAAGCCCGTATGAAGAACCTGCCAGCACGCATGCCGATCACTTTAATACCAACTATGGTTATAGCCTCACCGCCTACTCCAAAGGCGCTGTATTCCTGGAACAGCTGGGTTATGTAATTGGC
>NZ_DATCRD010000121.1:0-4943 GCF_036569185.1 Chitinophaga sp. | reverse complement strand
CAGTAGCCAGGATCTTAGCTTCCCCGGAATCGGCCAGGGCATGGAGCAGCGCAATAGCGCCCACATCATCATAATCAGGACCGATGTCCGAATCAAAAATAATGGCTGCTTTTTCGCCGGAAGTTTCTTTTGTCTTGTCCGGCATCACACAGGATGCCAGGAAACCGGTTATTGCAAAGGACAACGCTGCTGTTAATGCGTGTTTCTTGTGGAATTTCATAGCAACTGTTTTTTGCTTTCTCCCACAAAATAATCATTCAGTGTTTCTGCTGCAATGCCCGGCTCAAAAGATCAGAAAAGCAGGCTATCATATGAGTGTTACCCCTGCGGCTGTGTTCTTGAAGTAATCGCAATACGGTTCCATGAATTAATGACAACAATGGCCATCACGATGGTAGCTATTTCCTGTTCTGAAAAAACCGCCTGTGCTGCTTTGTATACCTCATCCGGTACGCGGGATTCACTTACCAGGGTAACTGCTTCCGTAAGCGCCAGGGCGGCGCGTTCCTTATCCGTGTAGTACGGCGCTTCCTGCCAGGCGGAAAGACCATAGATACGTTGCTCTGTTTCTCCCATCTGCCGGGCTTCCTTAGTGTGCATATTCAAACAGAAAGCGCAGCCATTGATCTGGGAGGCGCGGATCTTAATGAGCTCTCCCAGGGTTTTATCGAGGCCGCTTTCATTTACAAAAGTCTGTAGTCCCATCATGGCTTTGAATGCGCCGGGCAACAGTTTATAGACATCCATTCTTGCTTCCATCATTATATTTTTTTAAGAAGATGATTTAATAAAAGAACTGTTCATGAACAATTTTACCGTCGTGTATTTTATAAACGCAAAGCTCATTCCTGGTGCGGCGGCCGATGCCGCTGACCGTGACGTCCATCAGCAGCTGTATAGCGAAATAATCGTCGGCCACTACCGGTTCTGAGATCTCCAGCAGATGCCTTTCTGTGAGGCTGTTAAGGAACGCCTGTTCTTTGGCCATGATGGCCGTCAGACCGGTAGTGGTGCGGCCATCGGGCTCCAGGTTCACCGCATTTTCATGAAACAGGGTCGCCTGCGCCTCGGGGAACTTCCACGCTCTGCAGAGTTGTACCAGTGTTTGCGCAATTTGTTTAACAGCAGTCATGGTTGTGGGTTTAGAGACTACAAAATAACAGCATATAACAGCACCAAAACAGATACAGAATTATCGATATTAAACCATAACAGATTATCTTTGGAAAGATGAAAAAGACGAACGGGTTTATATATCTGCAGCTGGCAGAGAAGATCCAGCAGATGATCAGTGAAGGGGTGTATACCGTAGGCGACAAACTTCCTTCGGTAAGATCGCTGCACCAGGAACATGGCATCAGCATCAGTACCGCCCTGCAGGTGTATACACACCTTGAAAAGAAGGGCTGGGTGGCGCCGCGGGAAAAATCAGGATACTTTGTACATTATTCAAAGAAGCTGCGCCCTGAGCTACCGCCGGTTACCAATCCCTCTCCTGCCGCATTTAAAGTACAGATCAATGAAAAGCTGGCGATGTTCCGTAAAACCAGCGGATCGCATAAAACCATTTCACTGATAGGCGCATCACCGGATACTTCATTGCTGCCTGCGGCAAAACTGAAGAAGGCGCTGCAGCTGGCAGCGCGTGAGCTGGATACTTCGTTTATCCCTTACGGTGATATGTATGGCCATGAGCCTTTCCGGAAACATATTGCCAGGCATTGCCTTAACTGGGGCCGGGCCGTATCGCCACAGGATATTATTGTGACCCATGGAGCCATAGAAGCTGCCAGTCTTTGCCTGCGCGCCGTGGCAAAAGCCGGCGATACTATTGCTATTGAGTCGCCCACCTTTTTCGGGTTACTGATGGCCATTGAAAGCCAGGGCATGAAGGCCATGGAAATACCCACGGACCCGGTAACCGGTGTGAGCCTGGAAAAACTGGAAGACGCCTTCAAACAAAAGAAAGTACAGGCCTGTCTTTTTGTTAGCAACTACAACAACCCCATGGGCTGTTGTATTCCGGACCCCAGTAAGGAGCAGCTGGCAAAGCTGCTGAAAAAATACCAGGTACCGCTGATAGAAGACGATGTATACGGCGACCTTCATTTTGCACCTGAGCGGCCCAGAACGGTGAAGTCGTACGATGAAGAAGGACTGGTACTGTACTGCTCTTCCTTTTCCAAGTCCATTGCTGCAGGGCTTCGCGCCGGCTGGGTGATCGGCGGCCGTTACCACGAAAAGATCGCACAGCTGAAATTCGTTACCTCCGGCAGCACGGGCATGCTGCCACAACTGGTGCTGAGCAAGTTCCTGGACCAGCAACGCCTGGATCTTCATCTGAAATCGCTGCGGCAATCACTAAGCATGCAAACCATGCAGATCACGAAAGCCATACAGGAATACTTCCCGGAAGATACGCAACTGACAAGGCCCAACGGAGGCATCAGCCTATGGGTAGTGCTTCCAAAAAAAATAAACACCTGGCAGCTGCATGAAGAAGCCGTGGAACAAGGCATCACTTTTACGCCCGGCGCCTTATTCTCCAGCCAGGACCGCTACCAGCACTGCATCCGCCTCACCAACGCCAACCCCTGGAACGAGGACCAGGACTGGGCGATCCAAACACTCGGCAGGTTGATGCATCGCCTTCGGCGATGAAAGCGGGTTTTGTCTGACTCAGGATTATGATGATTAAACTGATTTCGCTGATTTGATCAATTTTGATTTTAAAGGATTTTGGGAGATATAAGCGGGTATTGTAGTGTTCCTAAAGCATCTGACTTTTGGGGTATTGCAACATCTGCATCTATTTCCAGAATTTTTAAAATCATTTATAAAAATTCTGGAAAGTAAAATTAAACTACAATATCTGCTTATATCTTCTCCAATCCTTTTAAAATCATTTATAAAATCAAACTACAATACCCGCTTATATCTTCCAAAATCCTTAATATCATCTATAAAATTCCAAAAAATCAAAAAAGTAAAATCAAACTGCAACACCCGCTTATATCTTCCAAAATCCTTAATATCATCTATAAAATCCCAAAAAATAAAAAAAGTAAAGTCAAACTGCAACACCCGCTTATATCTTCCAAAATCCTTAATATCATCTATAAAATCCCAAAAAATAAAATCAGCGAAATCAGTTTAATCATCATAATCCTGAGTCAGACAAAATCCGCATATGCACCTTCGGCGCACCAAACAGATTTAATTTTCGTACTTTTGACCATATCAGATCCGCATTGCCATGATAAAAACTGCCGACCACCTGTACCTGCAGGTAGCTGATAATATTGAACAGCTGATAGAAAAAGAGGTGATGAAAATCGGGGAGAAACTGCCGTCTGTACGCATGCTGAGCAAGCAACAGGGTATCAGTTTAACCACTGCGTTCCAGGCTTATTATCACCTGGAAGCCAAGGGACTGATTGAATCCAGGCCAAAGTCGGGTTATTATATCCGCTTTAATTCCAGGCGTATGCCAGCAATGCCGGGCACCTGCGCACCGGTAAAGAAAGCCAGCGAAGCTACAGTGAGCGATATGGTGATGGAAGTGTTCAGTCATATGAGAAATCCGAATATCCTGAACTTCTCTGTGGCTACGCCTCCACCCGGACTGATGCCCGCCGCCAAAATGGCGAAGGCAGTGGTACATGCCCTGCGGGAACTACCTAACAACGGTATCGGGTATGAAGAGTTACAGGGCAACCGGCTGCTGCGGGGGCAGATAGCGCGTATGTCGCTCTCATGGGGCGGGGCTTACACAGAAGATGATGTGATCACTACCAGTGGTTGTATGGACGCGCTTACCCTGTGCCTGTCGGCCATCACCTGCCCCGGCGATACCATTGCCATTGAAAGCCCTGCCTATTACGGCTCTATGCAGCTGGCGGAAAGTTTGGGGCTGAAAGTGCTGGAAGTGCCTACCCATCCGGTTTCGGGCGTTGACCTGGATTACCTCGACAAAGCCATTCCCCGTCATAAGATCAAGGCATGTTTGTTTGTTCCCAATTACAACAACCCGCTGGGCTCCTGTATGCCGGATAGGAATAAAAAAGCGCTGGTGGATATGATGGTGAAGTATGATATTGCGCTGATAGAAGATGATATTTACGGCGATCTTTATTTCAGCAAACAACGTCCTGCCAATTGCAAAACGTTTGATAAATATGGTCATGTACTGCTGTGCAATTCCTTTTCAAAATCGCTGGCGCCGGGCTACCGCGTTGGCTGGACGATGCCGGGCAAATACAAGGAAAAGGTGCTGCTGATGAAACAGAACCACTCTATTGCCTGCGCTTCTTTGCCACAGGCCGCAGTGGGGCATTTCCTGGAGATAGGCCGGTATGAGTTCCACCTGCGCAATTTGCGGAAGGTGCTGCACACGCAGTGTTTACGATATTCACAGGCCATCAGTGAGTATTTCCCGGAAAGCACACGTATTTCACGGCCACAGGGAGGCTGCGTGCTATGGGTAGAACTGGATGAATCCATTAATACCTTCGAATTGTTCCAGCAGGCGCTGAAACATAAGATCAGCTTTTGCCCCGGCCGGATCTTCTCTTTACAGAATAAATACAACAACTGTCTTCGCATCAGCTTTGGTCCTGTATGGAGTAAGCAGGTAGATGAAGGATTGAAAACACTGGGGAAACTGATCAGGAAGATGAGCTAAAAAAGCGAAGACCGGAATAAGACTATTCCGGCCGCTGTTAAACCTACAACTTATATCTTTTAAGTTGCCGCCAGGTACCCGTATAGCAAGCGGTACCCGGCAGAACAACCAATGGGGTTTGCAAACATCCTAAACAACCGTTAACTGTAAATCAACAAAGATCTTTTTAGGATTTTGTCTGACTCAGGATGATGATGATTTTGCTGATTACACTGATTTGATCATTTTTGATTTTAAAGATTTGGGGAGATATAAGCGG
>NZ_DATCRD010000120.1:0-11908 GCF_036569185.1 Chitinophaga sp. | reverse complement strand
CTGTTATACGAACCTGTTCCAGTGGGCCGGCTGCGCCGCTGCCGAAAAAATGGCCCGCACCATCGGCAACGAATCACTGCTGCAAAAGGCTATTGAACTGAAGAACCGCGCTGCTGCACATATTGAAAGCTGCTACGACCCGGTAAGAAAAGTATATACCAATGCCGCCGGCAGCCAGCACCTGGATGCCAGTACCCTTCAGCTGATCATGATGAACTACCTGGACCCCGCTTCAGAACGGGCCCGCGATCATCTCATCGCATTGGAAAAAGAACTGAAAACACCCGAAGGGCTATTTTACCGCTATCGCCATTCCGACGATTTCGGTAAACCCAAAACCACTTTCCTCGTGTGTGCGTTCTGGTATGTAGAAGCGCTGGCCTGTGTGGGCCGGCTGGAAGATGCCCAGCGGGAGTTTGGCAAGCTGCTGCAATACTCCAATCACCTGCTGCTTTTCAGTGAAGATGTGGAATCCGATACCGGCAGCCAGTGGGGTAATTTCCCGCAAGCCTATAGTCACGTAGGACTGATGAATGCCGCCTACCGTATTGCCATGAAACTGGATACCCCCATTTTTCTATAGTAGATTTATATATAAATTAAAGGAGAGGAGTTTCGTGGCTCCTCTCCTTTTGTTATTTAAACGCTTTCCCGGTTGCGTAAGGTTCTCAGCAAATGCCGCACCTCATGATAACTTCGCAGGTAATACTGCGCTGCAGATACCTGGCTGCCTACTTTAACGGTAATGGCTTTATGCGGAAGCGCTTTGAAGATATCTTCGTCTGTCACATCATCGCCCATCGCCATGATGAAATCGTATTTTTTATGATTCAGCCAGCTCAGGGCGGCTTTGCCTTTATTTATTTCTATATTCTTTACTTCTATCACTTTATCGCCGGGCAATACCTGTAATCCTTTTTCCACCGTGAAGTAGCGTAAGGTATTCATCAATTCATTGGCTCGTAATTCCCCGAGGCCGGATTCCACCTTGCGGTAATGCCATACCAGCGAGAAACTTTTTTCCTCGATAAATGCACCGGGAGTACGATCGGCAGCCAGTTCCATAATAGGCCGCAGTTCCTTCTTCCATTTATCGGTAAGGCCGGGCAGCTGGTACCACTCTCCTGCTTTGGTTTTTTGCCAGGCGCCATGTTCTGCAATAAGATCCAGGTTCAGATGCCCGAACCACTCTCCCAGCGTTTCATGATTCCTGCCACTGATCATCACCAGGTCGTTGCCCGGTATGGCTGCCAGCTCCCGCAGTAACTGGTACAGGTCCGGATCAGGTGAGGCCATATCAATATTGGGCTGGAAACCCACCAGGGTACCGTCATAGTCCAGGAAGATGATCCGTTTCTTACTGTTGAAATATTGTTGCCTGATCAGCACTGCTGTTTCCTGGTTAACGCGGCGCGCCAGCATGTTCTGCTGCATCTCGTTCACTTCCTGTAAACGGGTCATAAACAATTTCACCCAGTGGTTGATATTGAACTTCGCCACTACGGTGCGCATTTGTTTCATGCGGCGTTGCTGCTCCGCTAACGGCATGTTCAGCGCATCCACAATGGCGCGGGTAATAGCCCCGATGTTGTTGGGATTTACGATGATAGCATCAATTAATTCTTTAGATGCACCGGCCATCTCGCTCAGGATCAATACGCCATCGTTATTATTGCGACTGGCAACATACTCCTTGCTCACGAGGTTCATGCCATCGCGCATGGGTGTCACCAGGCAGATGTCTGCAAAATTGTAGAGGGCGGATAATGTTTCCAGCGGGAAGGAACGGTAGAAATACTGGATGGGATGCCATGCCAACGTGCGGAAACGCGCGTTGATATTTCCCACCTGTTTATCTATTTCATCGCGCAGCTCCTTGTATTGTGGCACCTGGTCGCGCGAGGGCACCACTATCATATACAGCACCACTTTCCCGATGTATTCCGGGTGCAGCTGCAGCAACAGTTCAAAAGCCTGGAGGCGTTGCAGTATTCCCTTGCTGTAGTCCAGCCGGTCGATGGAGAGCACGAGACGGTCGTGCTGGAAGTTTTCCTTCAGGTAATCGATCTGTTGCAGTACCTCGGGATCACTGCCCATTGCTGCATATTTATTGAAGTCGATGCCCATGGGGAATGTTTCCACTACAATTGCGCGGTCGTTGTACGACACCACATTGGCAGAAGTATTTACCGGCAGGATACGGCTGGCGGCATTGAGAAAGTGGCGGGTGTCATCAAAAGTATGAAATCCCATCAGATCGGCGCCCAGCATACCTTCCAATATCTCGGCCCTCCATGGGATGAGGCGGAACAATTCAAAAGACGGGAATGGTATATGCTGGAAAAAACCGATGGAGATCTCCGGCATCTCCGCGCGGATCATTCCTGGTAACAGCAGTAACTGGTAGTCGTGAATCCAGATAGTATCACCGGGTTCCGCTACTTTCATAATAATATCCCTGAATTTTTTATTTACCTGGTAATAGGCATCCCAATAACTTTGTTCATAGTGGGCATAAACAGCCATATAGTGGAAAACCGGCCACAGTGTTTCATTGGAAAAGCCTTCATAGAAGTTATTGATTTCATCCTGTGTCAGGTAAACCGGCATCAGGTTCATTTTCCGCAACTGTTTTGTTACTTTCTCCTGTTCTTTCTGGTCGGTGATTTCCTGGCCCGGCCAGCCTATCCAGATATTATTTCCCTCCCGGTAAATGGATCCAAGCCCGGTGGCCAGGCCTCCTTCACTGGGTTGAAGGGTATAATCCCCGTCTGCTTCTGTAATCTTTACTGGTAACCTGTTCGATACAATAATAGTCTTTCGCATAGTCAGTTTATATAATCTATTGTTTAATTACATTCAATTGGAATAGCACCAACAAAACAAAAAATACACCCAAAAGAGCGGAACCTACATATATAAATAAATACAATGCTGCTGCAATGGCTATGGTTCATCAACAGGGTTTATCCGGAGCGGATAAAGGGCCAAACCTGTACATGTGTGAAAATGCAAGATAAACATTATCAGGGGGAAAAGGAAGTAAAAATATCTCTCCCGCTACGATCTGCGGCCGAGTGTCATTAATACCACTCCACATATAACAATGGCAGCGGCGATGCCGATCATGGAGGTGACGGCTTCATTACCAATGGCCCATCCCAGGAAAAGGGCTACAATAGGATTAATATAGGCATAGGTGGCGGTGAGCCGTGGCGGTGCATTTTTAGATAACCAGCTATAGGAAGTGTAGCCTACCAGTGAACCGATCAACACCAGGTAGAGATAGGCCTGCCAGGCTTCAGCAGTCATCAGTGGTAATTTGGCGATACCGCCGGGCTCCAGAACGAAGCTTACCAGCAGGGAGAACACTCCGCCAGCCAGCATCTGGATAGCGGTGCTGGTAATCTGGGCAGGCATAGGCAACCGCGGTACCAGCAGCGTACCAACGGCCCAGCAGATATTCCCGGCTACGATAACAATAACAGGCCACAGGGGAAACTGCCTCTCCTCATGGTGAACAAACGGGTTGAACAACAGGAACAACCCGGCAAATCCTACTATGATGCCTAGCATGGTCATGCCGGATGGCCGCCGCTTACTAAAGAAAGCCCAGTCCATACCCATGATCCAGGCGGGCATAGCGGCCACCATCAGCGCTACGATCCCCGAAGGCATATAATTTACCGCCACGGCCACGGTGGTATTCCCGATACCGATCAGCAGCACACCTATTAAGCAGGCAGCCATTAACTGGCGGCGCTCCGGCCAGGTCTTTTCCCGGAGAGCGCCTACCAGCAACAGGATACTGCCGGCCACCAGGAAACGCATAGACGACAACAGGAAGGGCGGTACTACTTTCGTGGCTATCTTTATCCCGAGATAAGTGGAACCCCATATAATATATACAGCCAGGAGGCAGAAAATCAGTTTTGACGACAATACCGGCTTAGTGTTCATGGCTTCTTTCTTTTGGTGCGTTGATAATTCCGGGTTACTTTATTTACATCTCCGCAGGTGCTCATGCTGCACCATTTACGCGATCCGTTGCGGCTTTTATCCAGGAAAAGCCATCCGCAGGCGGGGCATTCTTTTACTTCCGGTAACTGGCCGGAGGTAAACAATTCAACGGCCGATTTTATGGGCCACCAGTATACCTGTTCCAATGCGGGCGCATTGAATTGTAAGGCGCCTGCCCCGGCCACCCAGCTGATCTCGATATTGGCGTAGGCCTCCCCGATGTAAGTATTGAACTGCATACTGTCTGCCGCAGCAGGCTTCTTTTTAGCCAGGCTTGCGATAAACAGGCGGTGCAATAATTCCCTCAACGCGATGCTTTTCTCAAAAACTACTCCCGCTTTTTGCGGGTAATCTTTCGCCAGTCGCTCCAGGGTATGGATAATTTTGGGAGATAATGCCCGGGTATGCCCATACCATTCCAGCAGGTCTTTAAAACCTTTTACATAATCGTGCGGTATTCCTTTCTTGCGGTTATCGATGGTGTTCACAAAATCGAGGCATAAAATGCCCCCGTCGAGCCGCAGTGAGGAGATCAGTTTTTGAGCAGACATTGGATGTTGTCTTATTCAGGATTATGATGATTACAATGATTCCGCGGATATTTTTTTGAGCGGTTTTATTTGGTTTTGTAAAGGTAGTCTATATTATTAACCGGTAAAAGTTATTTTACCGGTTAATAATAAACGGGATAAAAACAGGGTTGCTGTTTATTTATGAAGATGCTTGAACTATCTATAAACAGTAATTTTATAATCAACTACTTATCTTATAAAAAAAGACCCCTTCCGGGGCCATTTTTTATAAGATAATGATAGTATTTTAATATCCGCACCGATGGGGACAGCATGATCTTTTCATTTTATCTCCTGAGGATACATTAATTATTTTACATATACTTCAATAATCGCATTTGTAGGTCTTCTTGGTGCAAGAAAACTATCTACCTGGTGGTAATGTTGCTTCAGTTCCCCCCTTAATGCAAAGGGATAAAAGTTGTTTAAAGTGGGGGCATATTCATAAATCACCAGGTCGTAATGATGGTCCTTTATCTTCTGTGTGAAGGTAGCCAGCTGCCGGTTAAACATCCCTACTCCCAGGTGGTACCATAAGGGGTAATCGGGACCAGTTTCCAGTTTATAGGGCATGGCTGCAGCCAGCGGGGTAAGCTCCGACATATTTAATACTTTGATATCGCCCTTCTTTTCAGCTACCACGGGAAGCGCCATGATGTTCTCCATACCTTTCACAGTAGATGCGGGCATGTATATTTTGCGGAAAGGCTTCAGGCTGGAATATACCCATGATGATACCGGCACATCGGTAGTATCAGTATTCACCATAAAATTATGACGGTTTACCACATTCTCATGACCAGGGCCTGTGGCGGCAATTTCCTGTGCGGGGAACAAACGGTCGGTAAACCGGCCTATGTATTTCCACCAGGTGCCAGACCACCAGAAGAGCACAAGGA
Source organism: Chitinophaga sp. (assembly GCF_036569185.1). Taxonomy (GTDB): domain Bacteria; phylum Bacteroidota; class Bacteroidia; order Chitinophagales; family Chitinophagaceae; genus Chitinophaga. The sequence goes on along the minus strand of NZ_DATCRD010000120.1, from coordinate 6,417 downwards.
AAGTAGCTCCCAGCAAAGGACGGAACGAGTTGATATTTATCTTCAGTAATTCAATTAAATAAGAAGCAATAAAGGCAAACGCAAAACTGTGGAAAAAAATGTTATTGTCTGGCGGCGTATAACTGGTTACCTGGAAAATGGCGGCTTCTCCCAACATGCCCAGCGTGAGCAATGCAAACAATACTTCCCGGCGCTGCTGCAACCAGGCGCCCCACTCCTTTACTTTTGCCACGATACATAATACCACCAGCACCACGTAACCTTTGATCCAGCTGGAGCTACCAAATATTTCATCGGTAAAATCGTTGATAGCCAGGCGGGAACTGTGAGGCGGCTGCCCATGATTAAACCAGTACCCGAATCCCGGCATGAGGGGCAGGATCATGATGGCCGCTACCAGGGCAAACATACCTACAAAAACGGGCAGGTCCAGCCAGCGCCTTGTTTGCAGGCTGTTGTAGGCCAGGAATAAAAGACACAACATAAAGGCCATTCCGCCTCCATCCTGCTTGGTAAAAACAGACAGGAAAATAAAGAAGGCTGCCCCCAACATATTGCCATACTTACGTACACGGCTATCTGAAAATAGCGCGCGGAACAGGAAGCTAAGCCCCACCAGTTCAAATACGATCACCGTATGATTGTACCAGGGCCAGAAATTAAAGAAGGAATAAGACAGTACAAATACCAGTACTGACAGGAGTCGCACGCCCGGTTGCACTCCCATGCTTCGCATAATGGAGCGGAACGCAAACCCGGCCATGATATTCAGGAGCACCTGCGCTTTTACCAGGGAAATAAGCTCAGGCCCGAACAGTTTAAAAAAAATAGCAGGGAAAATCCAGAACCCGTAACCGAGCGGGGTGCCAAAATCCCTGAACGGAATTTGCCCGGAGGATATCCGGTAGGCGCCTTCCCAGGAGAGGAAAATATTAACACGGTACGGGAATGTTACAAATAACGGCACCAGGGCCAGCGCGATGATAATGAAGCTTTCTGCAATGGCAGGGCGACCGCCTTTCAGTGAAAATTTGGGCATAGTAGATTGGGATTCGCTGTAAAATGCTGATTATCCAGTAATATGAATGGCTGCAAAAGTAATCGAATAAATTGTAATTTAGGCCCATCTAACTGATCAAACAACTCCAGGTTCCGTGAAATTTTTAACGTTGCTGAGACCCAAACACTGGGTAAAGAATGCCTTCCTGTTTATTCCCCTGTTCTTTGCGGGAGAGATATTCAATACCTCCAAGCTGCTGGACCTGGCAGTGGCTTTTTTCGCCTTCAGCTTTATTGCCAGCAGTATTTACATACTCAACGATTACCGTGATATGGAGGCAGACCGCCAGCACCCGGTGAAATGTAAACGTCCACTTGCTTCCGGCACCATCAGCAAACCTGCTGCCCTGGCCCTTTTCGTGATCTGTATTGTTGCCGGCTATACCCTCGGCTCCCTGGTGGGTCAGAAGTTTGTGTTTGTACTGAGTACCTATTTTGTATTGAACCTGCTTTACTGCGTTGGACTAAAAGACATCTCCATTCTCGATATCCTGATCCTCTCCACGGGATTTGTACTGCGCGTAAAAGCCGGTGGCGTAGCTGCCAAACTGGCCATCTCGGAATGGCTGGTGATCATGGTGTTCCTGCTGGCGCTTTTTATGGCCATCGCCAAGCGCCGGGACGATATCCTTATTAAAATGGACTCGGGGAAGGAGATGCGGAAAGCCGCCAAAGGATATAACCTCGACTTCCTCAACGTAATGCTGGCCCTTGTTTCGGCGGTGATCATCGTATCTTACCTGATGTACACTATTTCGCCTGAAACCCAGGCCAGGTTCCATACCTACCGGCTTTATTACACCACCCTGTTTGTAATTGGCGGATTATTACGATATTTGCAAATAACCTACGTGGAGAACAGTACTGGTTCTCCCACTAAAATCCTATACAAAGACCGTTTTATTCAATTAACCATCCTCCTGTGGGTCCTGAGTTTTTATGTATTAATTTATTTACCGACAGATAAAACTTTTTTTGAATAATGCAAAAACGGTTAGCCAACTGGGGGAACTACCCTGCTGTTGCCAGTGATGAACATGCTTTTACCCGGGAAGACGAGCTTCGCAATTATGTGGTAACCAATACACATATGATTGCACGGGGTAATGGCCGCTGCTACGGCGATGCCTCCCTGGGCAAACACAGCATCTCCATGCTGAAATACGACAAGATGCTTTCCTTTGATACTGCTGCAGGAGTGATGGATGTACAGGCAGGCGTAACACTGGACCAGATACTGGATATTATTGTTCCCCAAGGATGGTTCTTACCGGTTACCCCCGGCACCAAATATATCACCGTAGGCGGCGCCGTTGCCTCCGATGTGCATGGAAAGAACCATCACGTGGATGGTGCATTTTCCGGGCATATCATCGATATGGATGTATTAACCGCCAGTGGCGAAACCGTTTGCTGCTCCGCCACCCGGCACGAAGACCTGTTCTGGGCCACCTGTGGAGGCATGGGCCTCACCGGGGTGATCACCCGGGTAAAGTTCGGGCTTAAAAAGATCAGCACAGCCTATATCCGGCAAACACAGTTAAAGGCGAAGAACCTGGAGGAAGTGATCCGGCTGTTTGATGAATACAAGCACTACACCTACTCCATGGCATGGATCGATTGCCTGCAGAAAGGCGATTCCTTTGGCCGGAGCATCCTTATCGTTGGCGAGCATGCTACCCCGGAAGAACTGAATGCAAAGCAAAAAGCAGCCCCGCTCACGTTACCGGCTAAACGAAAGCTCACAGTTCCTTTCAATCTCCCTTCCTTTGTGCTCAATACCTTTACCGTAAAAGCCTTTAACTGGTTATATTACGGGAAGAATTATAAAAAGGTAATGCATAAGGTGATCCCTTATGAGCCTTTTTTTTACCCCCTGGATGCCATCCTGCACTGGAACCGCGGTTATGGCAAGGCGGGTTTTGTACAATACCAGTTCGTGGTATCCCTTGAGCAAAAAGACGGCCTGATCGCCATCCTGAGAAAGATCAGTGAAAAAGGATGGGGCTCGTTCCTCGCGGTATTAAAGGTATTTGGCAAGCAGGACAGCCTTATCTCCTTTCCCATGGAGGGATATACCCTGGCGCTGGATTTCCCGATCCGTAAAGGATTATTTGAATTCCTGGATGAACTGGATGAAATAGTACTGCAATACGGAGGCCGTTTGTACCTGTCGAAAGATGCCAGGATGAAGCAGGAAATTTTCTGGAACAGTTATCCAAATGCCGGCAGGTTTGCCGAAATTGTAAAACAATATAACCATGACGCGCGTTTTGAATCCCTGCAATCGGAACGTTTATTACTGACGAAATAGTTTCCAAATACCTCTCATGCCTACCCTTTTAATACTTGGCGCAGGTTCTGACATGGCGGTTGCCATTGCCCGGAAGTTTGCGTCTGAAAAATATGATATCCAGCTGGCCGGCAGGAACACTGCTGCGCTTGTGCCACAACAGCAGGATTTGCAGGTGCGTTATAACGTTAACGCTACTACGCACTTGTTTGACGCCACCGATTTCGGCTCGCACAGCGGCTTTTACGCCGGTCTTCCTGCCGTGCCCGACATGACCATCTGTGTTTTCGGCTACCTGGGCAGTCAGGAAAAAGCCCAGGAGAACTGGGAGGAAGCTGCCACTATTATCAACAGTAATTATACCGGCGCTGTTTCTATATTAAATGTTGTAGCAGAAAGCTACGCAGCCAGGAAGCAGGGAACCATTATAGGCATCAGTTCGGTAGCCGGTGAAAGAGGACGGCAGAGCAATTATATGTACGGCAGCGCGAAAGCGGGTTTTACGGCTTATCTTAGCGGACTAAGAAACCGTCTTTTTCGTAGTGGCGTTCACGTGATGAGTGTGCAACCCGGCTTTGTAAATACCCGTATGACCAGTCACCTGCCCCTGCCCCCACTGCTTACCGCACAGCCGGAAACAGTGGCCACAGCGATTTTCAAAGCAGTGAAACGAAAAAAGAATGTGCTGTATGTAAAGTGGCATTGGAGATACATTATGCTCATTATCAAATTGATACCTGAAGGTATTTTCAAAAAATTGTCATTGTGACCATTGCCTTTTTTGACTTTGACGGAACGATCACCACTAGGGATACCTTGTGGGAAATTATCCGCTATCACAGGGGCCGGGCCGCTATGTACGCCGGCGTAGTGCAACTGCTGCCGCTGCTGCTGCGCTTTAAATTAAAGCTACTGCCGGCGCAGGAGATGAAAGAAGAAGTACTCACGTATTTTTTCGGGGAGATGCCTGCCGCGGATTTTTCCGCAGGCTGCGAGCGCTTCTGCAAGGAACAGCTGCCTTCGCTGATCCGCCCGCAGGCATTGGCAGCTATAAAGGATCACCAGCGGAAGGGGCATCATGTAGTGGTAGTTTCTGCCTCTGCACAAGACTGGGTAGCGCCCTGGTGCAGGCGGGAAAACATCGTTTGCCTGGCTACCCGTCTCGAAGTAAAAAACAAACACCTCACCGGTAAGATCCAGGGAATCAATTGTAACGGCGTGGAAAAAGTAAACCGCATCCGCGAAGCTTACCGCCTGGAAAACTTCCACGAAATATACGCCTACGGCGATAGTGAAGGCGACCGCCCCATGCTGGCGCTGGCGCAGCACGTATCATTCAGGCCCTTCCGGTGATCGCCTTCGGCGATCTAAATTGTCTGACTCAGGATTATGATGATTTCGCTGATTACACTGATTTTTACTTTTTGAATTATAGTTAGGGAAGATGAGAAGGGGGATATCCGCTCACATCTTCTTAATTATAACAAATATTCAAAAAAAATAAAATCAGTGTAATCAGCGAAATCATCATAATCCTGAGTCAGACAACATCCGCAATAAAAAATGCCTCGCCATTACGGCAAGGCACTTTCTATTATTGTAACAGATTGATTGTACGAAGTTGCTTTATCAGGCAGCTTTGGCTTTCTTCATCTGCGCTGTAACCACTGCAGGTTTCAGTTTAATGATGCCGATGAAGTTCAAGACCTTCATTACCTGGTAGCTTGGGTCCAGTTCATACCATTTCTTGGCAAAGTTAGGACTGTCTTTAAACTTGTGGTGGTTATTCTGGAACAGTTCACCCAGTAGTACAATACCCCATGGGGAAGTGTTTCTTGAGTGGTCGTTGTTGTCGAAGTTCTGGTAACCATATTTGTGACCGCACCAGTTAACGATAGCGCCTTGTACAGGTCCCATCAGGAAATGGATAGGCAGCAATAAATAAAGATACCACATGCCGGCAGGAACAAACGCCACATAAAATGCTACATATGCTGCCATCCAGAGGAAGCGGGTAATGTTGCTGTCGCCGAATTTATCCATAGCATCCCATTCCGGTAATGGTTCCTGGGTAAATTTAGGATCCACTTTGCTGGTACGGGTTACAAAACCATTGTAGATTTTGCGGGTCTGCACCATCATGCCCCATACGTCTTTGAAGAAGTGCGGGGAGTGCGGATCATGCTCAGTATCGCTGTACTCATGGTGCATGCGGTGCATAACGCCATAAGCTCTTGGAATCAGGTATGATGAACCCTGGAAAAACCAGGTACTGAAATAAAAAAATCGTTCCCAGAACTTGCTGGTAGTATACATCTGGTGAGATGCATAACGGTGTAAATAGAATGTGTGAAAAAACAAGGAAAAGAACCAATGCACACAAAAGAATATCAGGATCGCCGTCATTTCAATACTTTATAAAGTGACAAATAAGCGTCAAAGGTAAGCTAATTAAGCCGATATAAAGACAGTACCACCAACCCCGGTGGTGAATAAAATGTTAAAATAAATTTAAATTCTAATTTTTCTTTACCCGACGTAACTCTAAGAGATTCATACCGTTATTACTGAATCCGGAGATATTGGGCTGTACCAGCCGAACCACTTCATCATAGAACAGCGGCACCACCGCGGCGTCTGCCATGATCATATTATCCATTTCCCGGTATTGGGCATAGCGGAGGCTGTCGTTGTTCTCCTCCAGCGAGGCTTCATACAGCCGGTCGAAAGCCGGGTTATGATAACGGGTATAATTAGGCGGCGCAGGATTTTTCCTGTAGAACATGGCCAGGTAGCTTTCTGCATCAGGATAATCGGCGATCCAGCTGCCCCTGAAAAACAACGCCTGGGATTTGGCGGTTTGCTCCAGCAGCAGGCTTTTCTGTACAATCTCCACTTGTATGCGGATGCCAACATTTTCCAGCTGGTTAGCCACATAGTTAGCCAGGTCTGCGTAAATGGGAATAGACAATAGCTTAATTACGGGCAATCCTTTACCATCCGGGAAACCGGCTTCCCGGAGTAGCTGCCGGGCCATGGCGGGATTACACGGATACCCTTTTACC
>NZ_DATCRD010000119.1:0-4500 GCF_036569185.1 Chitinophaga sp. | reverse complement strand
GTTAAAGGGTATTTTTATGAGTTAAACTGGTAATTGTTCAGGGCGTTGAGTAACAGCTAACCTATGCACCAGATCAGCCTGCTTTTTGCCTCGGACCGGATGCTCGCAATTTTCGACCAATATTCACAAGAAAAAAGCTTTACCTGCTAAAAGTACATTAAACTATTAAATAATTGTCTGACCTACCTCCTTATTTATAAGGAGGTAGTAAGGTAAGATACAAATATTTATTCCCTTTCAAATACATATAAAGTCCGCTCTGCATCCAACACATACATGCGGTTATCAAATACATAAAATACATCTTCTGCTGCAGGGATCATCATATCCCTGCGGCCTGTTTTACCGGTATCATGTAGCCGGTAACGCCACAACAGCTCACCGGTTTGTATACTCCATTCGCTGACAATGGTATCCAGGATACCTGCCAGGTACATTTTATTATCCCTGAAAATTACATTGGCATAGGGATCAATACCTGCGGACCTGATATGCGGCGACAGGTCCGCATTATGAAGGAGTGCCCCATCCGGGGCATTGATCTGCCATATTTCCATGTTCACAAAACATAGTATAGTCTTGTCCGTTACCTGAAATCTCATGCCTGCCCCTTTCACCTGCCAGTGTAACCGTCCGTTACCGGCGTCCAGGCAAAGTAAATAATCTGTTTGCCCGCTGGTAACGCCAACACATATACGGTTATCTGCAAACTGCGGTCGCGCGATGATCTCATAACTGCCGGCCGGCAGACCTAACTCATGTATGTCCACCTCCCATAGAAGGCGGCCATTTGCTTCGTTAAAACAGGTAAGCACTCCCTTTTTTTCAGTATGCGTAGCCAGCAACCGATCGCCGCTCCTGGTGAAAAGGTGGGTAAAGGCTCCATCAGCTTCCCAGATAATGTCTGAACTCCGGAAATCATATTTGCTCAATTTCCAGCCGGCTTCCGTTTTATTGCGGATGATCATATGATCATCGTAGACCAGCCTGATCTGAAGGCCACCTGTATAATCAAACGGGTACTCTTTTCTAACGTTATTATCCGCATCCCAGGCAATGATCCTGTCCTTTGTCCGGATGATCACTTCCCCATTCACCACTCCTGCCAGTACAAAAGGCGCCGGATGTAGTGCGCTTTCAGTAACGGAAAAATGGTTGTTTATCCGGACAATAGCATTATCGCTGTTTTTATAAACAATGCCTGCTGCTGTAATAAGCGGCTCCTGTACCAGGTTTAACTGGCGGACTAACTGTATCATACTATCTATCTAATCAAAAATATCACTCCCAAAACAAACCATCGTTATACACAAAAGAAAACAAAATAAGCAAACAAATGAAGCTCCACCCATAACCTGCAATTAACCATGACAGAATAACAGTTAAAATCAGGCAAAGATACCCTGGTTCAGACGCTCCGGTATCTTTCAACCAATCTTTAAAAGTGAAATAGATGCAAAAAAGAAAAAGGCCCCGAAAGATCTTTAACCGGAGAAAATTCTTATAAGATCAGGATTTGTAACATTTCTTATCATGATCTGAAACATTTGAGAACCGGGTTTCCAAACCTATCTCGGTAACTTCACAACACTCAATTGAGACAAAAATTCCTGTTATGAAAACGCATCTTCCGCGGCTGCACTTCCTGCGACCACCCTTGCAATGCCATGTTGTCATGGCCCCTCGTCGTCCCACTAAACAAAGGGAAATGGGACGAAATCAATTTCACCTTCTGTTTCAAATCTTAAGCTGGTTTCCATACCGATGGATACAAGCGCTGCTGCATTCAAATGAAATCATTCAAAATTCCACTTACGATCATTCATTTTACTTAACCATTTAACCTTTATGAGAACAAAACTACTTTCACTGTTTAAGCAAAGCGTTATACTACCCTTTGTTTCCGGACGTTCTATGTCCGCTTATGTATTCCCGCAAGTCCTGCAAAAAGCGCTTGCCTTTCTCTGTTTACTACCCGTTATTATTGTGTTTCAGAGTTCTGAATTGAAGGCACAGACCAGCTACACCTGGAAGAATGTAGCTATTGGCGGTGGCGGATTTGTTTCAGCTATCATCCCGAGTAAAACCGAGCAAAACCTGATTTATGCGCGGACAGACGTAGGAGGAGCTTACCGCTGGAATGCATCCACTTCAACCTGGGTCCCGTTGTTGGATTGGGTGTCGGACGATGAAGTCGGGTTCCTCGGTGTCGAGTCTTTGGCCATAGATCCCCAATTACCTGGCAGGGTCTATATGCTGGTAGGCATCTCTTATTTCAACGGTGGAAAAACAGCCATACTCCGGTCTAACGATTACGGCAATACGTTTGCCATTACAAACGTTACTACGCAATTCAAGGCCCATGGCAATGGTATGGGCCGGCAAACCGGAGAAAAGCTTGTAGTAGACCCTCACAACAGCAATATTCTATATTGCGGTACCCGCTGGAATGGATTATTCAGAAGTACCGACGCGGGTGCTACATGGAGCAGGATGAGCTCACTGGATGTAACCACCACCCCTAATGAAAACGGGATAAGCTTTGTGGTTTTGGACGGAAGCAGTGTTTCAGGTGGAGTTACCCAAAGAATCATTGTAGGAGTTTCCCGCAGCGGGAGCACCAACCTGTACAGAAGTGATAATGGCGGACAATCCTTTTATGCTATTTCCGGCGCCACCACCACTTATATGCCGCATCGGGCTGTTTTAGCAAGTAACGGAAACCTGTATCTTACTTATGGCAACGGTGCAGGCCCCAGTGGGCATTGGTCGCTACCGGAGCCTATGGATAACGGACAGATCTGGAGGTACAGTATTTCCAACGGCTCATGGACAAACATTACACCTTCCGGTTTCAACAAGGCATTCGGCGGTATCAGTGTTGATCCCAATAATCCCAACAGGATTGTGGCCAGTACCATCAACACCTATATGAACCAGAATGGCGCCTGGGGCGACAGGATGTTCCTGAGCACAAATGGCGGCTCCAGCTGGGTGGATGTAGTAAACAGGGGATTTTCCATGGATCCCGATGGTATCACCTGGGTTAGCGGGCATGCCATCCATTGGGCAGGCTCAATAGAATTTGATCCCTTTAATACCGAGAAGGTTTGGGTCACTTCAGGTAATGGTATTTTCAGAAATGATAATATCAGCTCCAGCGGCACCTGGCGGTTTGCAGTAAGAGGGCTGGAAGAAACAGTACCACTTAACCTGGAAAGTATTCCCAATGGTCCTGTAATTTCTGTTATTGGCGACTATGACGGGTTCAGACACACCTCCAATGTTAGCCAATATGCACCAATTCATAATCCGCAAATGGGGACCACCAGCGGGTTGGCAGTAGCTGCTCAAAATACAAACAAAATTGTCCGGGTAGGAAATAATATGTATTATTCCAATGATATGGGATTAACCTGGACTCAAAATAGCATGAATGGCTCTCACGGACAGGTAGCATTATCAGCTAATGGTAATACCGTACTGCATTCCCCCAAAGAATCTTCCACTACATACCGGTCAACTAATAATGGCTCCTCCTGGTCTGCGGTAAGTGGTTTGAGTTTTAATGAAGCGCGGCCGGTTGGTGATCCCGTCAATTCCGATAAATTTTATGCGTATAATCCCGGAAATGGGGCGGTAATGGTAAGCACCAATGGCGGATCTTCCTTTTCCCAGGTGGGTTCAGTTGCGGGCGGAGGCTCAAAAGTTATCCGCCTGGCGCCCGGCAGGGAAGGACATGTTTGGATAGCTTTGAACAGCGGAGGACTGGCACGTTCAACTAATTCAGGGCAATCATTTTCCACCATAAACGGTGTCAGTAATTGCGGAGCCGTTGGCTTTGGCGTAGCTGCTTCCGGGGCAAATTATCCTACGATTTTCATTTGGGGCACCGTCAATAATGTCAGAGGCGTTTATCGCTCCACAGACCAGGGTGCTTCATGGGTTCGTGTAAATGATGATACGCATGAATTTGGCGGCCCCGGTAACGGGCAATTCGTACAGGGAGATATGAATATCTTCGGAAGAGTATATATGAGCACAGCAGGCAGAGGTATCGTTTATGGAGAGCCCTCCTCCGGCTGCACACCTACTGCCATTACCCCGTACATACAGGTTAATGGCGGAACCTGGCAGCAAACAACCACTGCTACTTTAGCCGCAGGCGGCACCCTGCAGTTAGGCCCTCAGCCTACGCAGGGAGGATCCTGGAGCTGGACCGGGCCCAATAATTTTAGTGCTGCTACCCGTGAAGTGTATATTTCAAATATCCAGGCCAGTCAGGCAGGCAACTATGTGGCCACCTACACCAATAGCAGTGGATGCCAGAGCACACAAACCTTTAACATTGCCGTGACAGGCTCCATCCTGCGGGAATCCTGGACAGGCATCAGCGGAGCTACTATCAGCAGCCTGACCTCCAATAGCAATTATCCCAACAACCCTACAGGCAGGGACCAGCTCAGCAGCCTGGAAGGCCCCACTAACTGGGCGGAGAAC
>NZ_DATCRD010000118.1:0-2274 GCF_036569185.1 Chitinophaga sp. | reverse complement strand
GAATTGGTTTTTCATGATTCAGAGATTGAATTGAAATAACAGTTTTCGGTTAAAATTGAATTTGAGTTGATAAAAGTTGACAATAGATAGTGACAGATTAAATGGCGTTGTAAGTATCTTCCCAAAAACAAAATTTATACCAAAAAGTACAAACACCCTCCTAACAAGGGTTTTCGTAACAACAACGGCCAGGCAATATGCCTGGCCGTTGTTGTATATTGTAAAGTGGTATCTCTTACCCTTTCTTCCTCTCCAGTTTTGCTTCTTTTACATCCATCCCGTACAAGTCGTTGAATAATAACTTGAAAGTACCGAGCGACTGTGCGCGGAAAGTGATTTCCGGGCCAAAGGCATAGAGCATGCCGGCGCCCACCGGTGCTGAAAATGCGGCTACCCCATCTTTCAGGTATGCCTGTCCCCATGCCCAGCCGCTGTGCAGCGGCGCGGCGGAAGAAAACCAGGCAATGGGCCGGATACCTTTATCTGCCGCTGCTGCATCCAGGCGGAACACCGGGCTGTTGTCGAAGTTCACATCACCAACAGAGGGAAGCCCCCAGGCCGCGGGATGCGTACTATCGAAAGATACCTGCAGGATACTTCCCGGCACAAAATACTTCGTACCTGGCAGGGGTTTTTCTTTACCGGCTTTATCCGTTTCCACCAACGCATTATGCACCGGCAGCCCAAGATGATAGGCCAGGTTGGTGCTACTGCCTATAGTGATCACTGTCCCTCCTTCTTCCAGGAAGGTTTTTATCTGCGGGATAGATTTTTCTTTGGTGATTTTACCCAATAAGCGCCGGTATTGTTCCGGGATCTCTGCGGGAACAGGTTCTTTAGGCGCATAACCATACCTGTTGGGCTCTGCGCCCGACAATGGCGGAATAGCGCGGGTAGCAAATATAATAGCATCGTATTTATTGCGGAGATGACCGGTATCAATATCCTGGGGGTATATCACCTCAAAAGGGAAGTGGTATTGCTCCATGATCCATCGCATCCACCCGGAGGGCATGGAGCCTCCGTAGGTATCCCATAATGCAATACGCATAGGCGCCATGCTCACGGCGCCTGCCGGGCGTTTGCCAATACCGGTGGTTTTCAGCCCCAGTGCACTGGCAGATTGCTGCAATATTTCTTTTGCTTTACCATCTGCAGGCACATAAAATGTACCCGGTATGGCGTTATCGTTGCCGGCTACTGCTTTGGTGAGCCGGTATACCTTTACGCCTGCTTTCATCAGGTCATTCACTGCGATGAACGCGTTGATTTGCCTTGCGCTTAACAGGTAACCCCCAGCTGTTGGCAGCGTTGCTTTGGGAGGCGTTTGCAATGCACCATACGGCAGCTTTGTGAAAGGACCGTCGAAACCGTCAAGTATCCTGTCGAATTGCACGCCCATCTGGAAGGCCAGCGTCCATCCGGCGGCATCATAGGGCCGGATAGGAGGACCACCGGGATACTGGAAATCGTTGGGATGGTCCTGTGGCTCAAACATATCGAGTACATGCGGGCGGAAAGCCTGGTTGGTTTTCACGATGTAGGAACCGGCAGGGTATTGTTTGCCTGCTACGGTAAACGGCGACTCCGCTTTCTGTACCTGTATGCCTGCCTTGATAAGCGCATTGATGAACTTTACCGCAGTGGGGAAATCGGGTTGATCTGCCGGGAGGATATAACCCCGTGGATCCCTGCCTGCCGGGTCTTTAAACACGGCATCATAATACTTCATGGGGATATTGTTGCCCCTGCGCATCCAGCCGTATGGATCGCTGCCATCGCTTTTATCGGTGGAATCCGGGTTGTCTTTCCTGAAAGCAGCGGTAATGGCTTCCGAACGTTTAGGTGATAAGGTCCATGAATCCTGGTTGCCTTTTTCAATGGCGTTACGGCCCATTTTATAGATATTGAACAGCACTTCATCACGTTGTCTGGCTGCATAGTCGAGCACCGCATAGTTCAGCGACACCGAATATTCAATAGAGCGCTTAAAGCGCCAGTCGTTTTGCGGCGTTACCGGGTTAGGTGTGGCGCCGTTGGGAATAAGGCGTTGCGGCACTACGGGAATCTTTTCCGGTGTAGGATTGCCGATAATTTCCGTGAGCAGCCCTATCATATTATGATACTGCGTGGTAGTGCGTAAGCCGCCATTATACCAGGTAGAAAAGCTGGAACCGTTAAGGCGGGTGTAGCCGGGCTTATCTTCCGCGTTGAGGCGGTTATACATGGCGGCGCCTAATGCATCGATACCGGTGATCATGAGCGGATCAAAGA
>NZ_DATCRD010000117.1:0-20911 GCF_036569185.1 Chitinophaga sp. | reverse complement strand
CAGCAAGCAGTTGGCAAACTAACGCCCAGGCAAAGAGAGGTTTTTTTATTGAGCCGGGAATCCGGCCTGAAGCAGGCCGAAATAGCCGAGCGGTTGGGCATGAAAGTAGCTACTGTAAAAGCACATTTAACAGATGCCCTGAATTTCCTGCGCAATGAAATTTCCGCACGGTATGGCAGCTATGCTATTATCCTGTTTATCCTGTTTGACTTCGGTCATTGACCAGGATAAAAAATAATTGTTTTTTTTCTCCCACCTTTTTCTCTCACGTGTGTCTTACTTAAAGATGAATATGTCTAAAACAAGATTCCAGGTACTTTTTGAGCGCTTTTTAGCCGGATCGTGCACACCTGCTGAAAAACAAGAGCTGGCAGCACTGATTTTGAGCAAAGAGCAGGAGCAAACCATCAGCGGGTTGCTGGAGGATGCCTGGGCCGAAACAGATGGAAACACAGATATGGACAAGGCCAAGGTAGATAGGCTATTTGAGTCCATACTCGCCGAACCTGCACCCCGCCGTGTATATTTCCTGCGTAAATGGTGGCTGGCGGCATCCATTCTTTTTCTTTTAGCCACCGGGATCGGCTTGTGGCTTACCTCCCCTGTGCAGACCCGCATATCTCATCAACAGCAGGACATTACACCAGGCAAAAATGGTGCGATCCTCACCCTGGCCGATGGTACACAGGTTGCTTTGGATACGTTCAAAAACGCTACTGTGGCCCTGCAGGGCGGTGTAACCGCAAAGGTGGTAAATGGCTCGCTTGTTTATGAAGGCTCAGGAGATGTGATGGTTTATAACACAATGTCAACTCCCAAAGGCAGGCAGTTTATGCTAACGCTGCCTGATGGTACGCAGGTATGGCTGAATGCCGCCAGCTCCATCCGTTATCCTGTCTTCTTTGCAGGTAAAGACAGATCTGTTACCATTACCGGCGAAGCATACTTCGAAGTGGCTAAGAACAAGGCAATGCCTTTCCGGGTCAACATAGCAGACAAAGCAGCGGTGGAGGTGCTGGGAACGCATTTTAATGTAAATGCTTACGATAATGAGCGCTCCATCAATACTACATTAATGGAGGGACTGGTCCGGGTGTCTGCCGACAAAGCTGCTGCTCCGGTAGTTTTAAAACCAGGAGAACAGGCTGAACTGAACGGAACCATCAAAATCAATAAAAACGTAGATGTAGAAAGAATAATGGCCTGGAAAAATGGGTTTATCAATTTCGAGGGGGCAACTTTTGAGGAAATTATGCGTCAATTGGAACGTTGGTACAACATTGAGGTTGTCTACGAAAATAATAAAACTCCCGATGTGCAGCTGGCAGGAGGTATGAGCAGGGGCGTTTCACTCAATGACCTGTTGAAACAGTTGGGAGAAATGGGTGTGCACTACAAACTCAATGACAGAACGTTGATCATATTACCATAAGATAAAATTACCTGTGCCTGCAGCGGGAATCAGACCTGCATGGATTTTTGGTAAGCAACATTTAAATATTCAGGCGCTTTGGAGGAAAGCAGTAATTACCAGTTGTACTTATTGTAAACCAGCCATATAAAAAAGATCATCTAAAAAATAAACCGGAAGTGGTAGGAACACTCCCGGCGATGTTTTAGCTGATCCAATGACGTGTAACCAATTTATCAACCAAACAATGCAATTTATGCAAAAAACTGCTATTGGCAGCGCATCTTACCTGTGCTTCCGGATAAGGTCTTCTGACCCGGCTTCGGAAAGAGCCTACAGGCTGCCAGCTCAATTACTGCGGGTTATGAGAATGCTCACGATTTTACTATTTGTTGCCTGTATGTCTGCATCGGCATCCAGTACGGGCCAATCTGTTACTATTTCGGGGAAAGACCTGACTTACAAACAGATCTTTTCTGCTGTTCAAAAACAGACGGGGTACATTGTAGGATATAATGCCGCATTGTTCTCCGGCCAGAAGACCTTTTCCCTTACGGTGAATAGCATGCCGCTTGCCCAGTTCATGGATATGATCCTCAAAGACCAGCCGCTCAAATATGAGATCGCTGATAAAACAATTTTTATCTCCCCAAAATATCTTCACCAACCACTATCGCCGGTTACGCCAGCTGAATGGCTTGCGCCGCCTGTCAGAATAAGGGTCGTCGATTCGCTCGGCGAACCTCTTTCAGGCATCACCGTTTCTTTGAAAAGATCGCGGGTATTGGGTATTACTGATGCTGAAGGTGTATTTACCGCAAGTGTTAAGCCCGGAGATGTGCTCGTTTTCTCTTCGGTTGGTTTCCGGTCGCTGGAGCTTACTGTTTCTGATAAATCAACCCTTACGGTTATCCTGGCCCACGCTATAACAAACCTGGAAGGCATTTCAGTAGTTTCAACCGGTTTTCAAACGCTGAATAAAAACCTTGCCACCGGAACCATAGAACATGTTGGACAGGATGTACTGGCCAACAGGCCCAACACAGACCTCTCATCGATGCTGCAGGGTGTGGTGGCAGGCATGCAGGGCCTGGAAAGTGCAAATGGCAATGTTGCCTTTACCATCAGGGGTATTTCCACCCTGGGAACAACCAATAATCAGCGTTCCCCGCTGATCGTCATTGATGGATTTCCACTGATGAACGGTGATTTTTCCGCCATCAATCCAAACGATGTGGAAAGTGTGGACGTGTTGAAAGATGCCGCTGCTTCCGCTATCTGGGGGGCCCGTTCAGCAAACGGCGTGATCGTGATCACCACCAAAAGGGCAAAAGGCAAACAGGGGCTCGCCATCAACGCCAGCGCTTTCACCCGTATTGGTAACAGACCGGATCTTGATCAGATCTATACTATAGCCAATGCTGCAGACCAGGTGGCCTATGAAAGACTGGCCTTCGAGAAGAAAATTTATGTCACCGCAGGGAATTTTTATCAGGGCGGCCTGTTCCCAGGCGAGTTCAGGACATCGCTGACCGCTGCCCAGCAATTATTGTTTGCCAATAAATACGGACGATTATCAACTGCAGATATGAATGCCGGCCTGGATGCTTTGAGCCATACAGACAACCGGGGCCAGATCCGGGAATACCTGATGCGGCATCCGCTTACACAGCAATATAATATCAGCATCAGTAACAATACCGAACGGTCTAAAACCTACCTTTCATTATTACATGAGCGCAACAAAGACCGTTTTATTGGCAATGGCTATAAGAAGTACGATATCAATTTTGCCAACGAATATAAACTGACAAAATTTCTAACGTTTAACTTCAACACATTTGTTCAATATATCAATCAACAGAAAAGCGGTGCTACTTTTACAGAACTGAACGGTTATCCTACACTTTTTGGCGGCGGCATATCATCCTATGAAATGCTGCTCAATCCTGATGGAAGCTATACAAAACAAGTAGCCGGGATGGATGGAGGAACAGGCGGACCAGATCCATACATTTTGTCGCAGCTCCCTTTAAACAAATTTCCATATGCTGACTGGTCTTATAATCTGCTGAGAGAAGTGAGAGGGCGTGACCTCCAGTCGATGAACTACAATGCACGTATTCAGAGCGGCCTGACGTTCAGGCTACTCCCTGGTCTGACCCTGGATACAAAAGTTCAGTATGAAAGGGGAAAAACAACCATAAAAAATTATTACAGTGATGATACCTACTATGTACGGAATATGGTGAACACCAATTTACAGTACAACAACACCACTAAAGTAGTAGGAAATGTGTATTTGCCTAAAGGAGGCATTCTTCAGAAAACCGACAATGATTTTACCAATTATAACTTCAGGGGGCAATTGTCTTATCTGAAGGAGATTAGCAGCAGGTTCAATGTCAATGCCATCCTGGGTGGGGAAGTTGCTCAATATCGCACAGATGGCGTGGAATATCCATGGCTTTACGGGTACAACCCTGAAACGTTAACCTCCGTAGTGCCACCCTACGGATATGGAAGTTCGGTTGATGTGTTTCCCGCAGGAACGGTAACCGGCGCCAACCTGACTTCCCTTCAGGGAGGCAACACCACTCTTTCCTATAGTTTGGATCGATATGTATCTTACTTTGCCGCCAGCGATATTACCTAC
This sequence comes from Chitinophaga sp., assembly GCF_036569185.1. GTDB lineage: Bacteria > Bacteroidota > Bacteroidia > Chitinophagales > Chitinophagaceae > Chitinophaga. Next base: position 16,844 of record NZ_DATCRD010000117.1, on the reverse strand, counting down.
AACAAAAAGTATACACTTTCACTGAATATCCGTGGCGATGCATCCAACTATATCACCTCAGATCCTAAATTACGCTGGTCGCCATTCTGGTCGGTAGGTGGTAACTGGGATATGAAGGCTGAAAACTTCATGGACCATATCAGCGCTATAGACTACCTGCATCTCAGGGCAAGTTATGGCAGCAATGGCACGGCCGATAAATCTACCTCCACCCAGGCATTGGTGAATATGGGTACCTCACCAAATGTCGGAACAGGCACCATCACCGCCACCATTAGCAGTTTCGGTAACCCGTATTTGCATTGGGAGCGGACGCACACAGTTAATTTTGGGGCCGACTTCGTCCTGTTCAGGAACAAGCTGTCGGGTAGTGTTAATCTCTATAACAAACAGAGCACGGAAGTTACCGGATCCAGAACGCTGCCCCAGGCTTATGGCATCAGCTCGCAAAAATTTAATAATGCTGAAATCCTGAACCGTGGCATCGAAATACAATTAGGTACCACCCTTAAATTACCAGGTGGCTTTGGATATACCACCTCGCTGAATTATGCATATAACTACAATGAAGTAACCAATCTTTATTATCCCAATCCCAGGAACCTGGAATTGGTTACGCCCGGTACGGCCTTCATCCAGGGCAGGCCGGTCAACTCGTTTTATACTTATGACTATGCCGGTGTGGACGCAAACGGTATGCCGCAGGTGTATGGCCCTAAGGGAGCCAGATTCGGTTTCAACTCACAGACATTGCTGATCAATACCGATGGCATTTCCAACAATTACATGCACTACGCTGGTACAACAACGCCTCCTCATACGCTGGGATGGAGAAACACATTCAGCTATCGCAATTTCAGTGTTACTGCGCAATTGATCGGAACCTTTGGCGGACATTTTCTCAACCCGTCATTTAATTACGGAAGTGCTTTCGTAGGATACGGAAAAACTGCGCCTAACCGATTTGTAAGCCAGGTGCTGCAGGGCGACCCATCAGTGCCATCATTGCTGGCAGATCCTGCCATTACGGTTTGGCCGCGTTATTCTCCCTACCTGACAAGCTATGTGGAAAGTTCTTCCTACATCCAGCTGAAGGAAGTATTCCTCAACTACCAACTGCCTCAGCAACTTATTGAACGTGCCAGGTTTAAAAATTTAGACCTGTTTATCCAGGTAAGAGACCTGGGCATGATCTGGAATAATAATACGCATGACTATCATCCTGATTTTCTTCCGGGAACGGACAGGCCGGTTACCTCGTATACTGCAGGTCTTAAGTTCGGTTTTTAGTTTTATTTAAAAATAGCAAGATGAAAAATATCATATATATAGCTGTTGTATCGGGCCTTATAGGTCTTACATCATGCAGTAAATACCTGGAGGAACCCAATAAGGCGCAAACGTCTATCACAACAGCGGCCCAGTTGCAGGCATTGCTGGATAATGTAACGGGCACTTCTCCCGATTGGCCCGGGCAGTTCTCGGCCAATTACGCCATGATGAATGCCACGGACGACATCGAGATCAACCTCGCCGCATACGCCGCCACCCCCAGCGCATTTGATCTGACCAGCGCATTTTATTACACATTTGATACAGATAAACTGATAGAGACTTCGGCAAACGATCCGGTCTGGGCAAATGGATTTCAGCGCATCCTCACAGCGAATGTCATTCTCTCCAATGTTGATAATGTTGCCGGTACCGAAAATGAAAAAAACAGGATCAAAGCCAATGCCTACTTCAACCGGGCATATGCCTACTGGGGATTGGTCAATCAATATTGCCAGCCTTACCATTCAAGTACCTTGCAGTCTCCCGGGCTCCCTATAAGAAAAACCGTTAGCTATACCGAAAGTTTGAAACGGGCCACCTTGAAAGAGGTCTATGATTTTATTTTGTCAGACATTGCCCAGGCGCAATCACTGGTTACTGATGATGATGTCAACCCGCTTTACCGGTGGCGGATCAGCAAAACGGCGATAGAGGGCTTTCTGAGCAGGTATTATTTATTTACGGGAGATTATAACGCGGCATTGACCCATGCCAATAATGCGCTCACCAGCTCAAACGCTCAACTGGTAGATTTCAATACCATTGGCCCGGCCACCAATCCTACTACCTACACCCCAAATGGACCAGGCGGGCCATCGTATACCGTCACTTTTTCCGCGCTGAGTCAATGGGCAAATTCCCAGTATCTCGCATGGTCTGAATTTTTGTACACCAGCTTTAGCGCAGGAATAAATGCCGGAAGGAACAGTTTTAATGCAAGCCCGGCATTGATCGCCAACTACGGCCCTACGGAGTCCGAGCGCGCAAAAGACCTGAGATATAAGCATTTCATGCCTGAGCACAGTGGTTTTGCAGCCTTATGGGGCATACCCGGGCTTAACAGCTTCAAAGAATTTGGTTTGAACCTGATACCCACCGGACCAACAATTTCAGAAGTAATGCTGAACAAGGCCGAAGCCGCTGCACGCATGGGTGATTTTGGTACTGCCGCTACTGTCATCATGGCTTTGCGTACCAAACGTTATGTAAGCGGATATCCGAACCTGGATCCTGGGTTCAATGCCGGTAATGCACTTACCCTGGTTTTACAGGAGCGCAGACGGGAGCTCCCTTTCGCTTTCAGATGGTACGATATACGTCGGTTTGCCTATAACGAAACCCCTGCGGACGATATCACGGTTAGCCGTACATTCTACAACGTTACGCTTAGCGCTATAGACAAGTCCACCACAAAGCAGTACACCCTGCCGGTAAAAAGCTCACGCTATATGATCCCGATCCCTAATAATGACATCATCCAGTCTGAAGGGCAGATCCAGCAGAACAGTTATTGAACTGCCTGGACCATCCCGAAAAACCATTGAACAATAAATATAAAATCAAAACCATGAGGATAAGAAATTTCATAAACAAATTCGTAGTAGTATCAATGCTGCTGGCATTTATAGCACCTTTTTGCAGCGCGCAGGATGAAGCAAAACCAACATTGTACATTGGCGATAAGGCGCCGGAATTTAAGTATGGAAGCGTGGCGAAAGGTTCCGCCCCGGCCAATTTTAAACCCGGACATCTATACCTGTTTGAATTCTGGGCAACCTGGTGTGGACCATGTATCGCTTCAATGCCCCATCTCTCAAAATTCGCAAAAGAAAATCAGAAAGATGTGTCTGTGATAGCCGTGAATGTTTGGGAAGACAAGACCGGAAAACTAACTTATGACGAGCTGCAACCCAAGGTGAAAAAATTCGTGGGGAATATGGGCAAAATAATGGACTTTGATGTAGTAACGGACACCAAAGACGAACATATGGGAAAGAACTGGCTTACTGCCGCAGGTATGAACGGTATTCCCTGTACATTCATGGTAAAAGATGGAGTTATACAGTGGATTGGGCATCCGGTGGAATTGGATTCAATTGTCAGAATGATCCTGGATGGTAAATACGACCTCAAAAAAGCCCGGGAAGCAGCTATTGTGAAAGCAAACAGGGTGCCTTCCAAAGATGAACTTATATACAAGAAGGCTAGTGCAGACTCAAGACTGGCAGTTGAAAAGCAGGAATATGCAAAAGCTGTTGGCATTATCGATTCTGCGGTAGCTGTAATGGGGCCGAATTTTGCATCCCCCCTTCACTTCGAAAAATTTATGATCCTTTTAGACCACGTTGGTGAGTCTGAAGCAATGTCGTTCGTGAAAGAATGGCAAAAATCAAAACCAGGTTATAAAGCTTCGGTTGGAGTAGTGATCTGTCGTAAACCAGGCTTAAAGCCGGATACCTACCAATATGCAATAGAAAGTTTACAGGAAATGATCGACAACCCTCAACCCGGCGCCATGATTTACAAAGAGATTGCCACCGCTTATACCAATATGGGGAACTTTAAAATGGCTGTGGCATCACAAACAAAGGCGATAGAAATTGCAAAGCAAAACCTGAAGGAAGGGAAGTATGCCGGGTTTATCAGAGAAGATCTCATTAAAGAGTATGAAGCTACGTTAGCAGAATATCAAAAGCAGGTAAAATAGTAGCGGATGACGGCTGTGGAATATACCCGCGGATGCTAAGCATTTCATTAAATTGACCCTTATATGGTGATCTCGCCATATAAGGGTCAATTTTTTTCAGAAAAAATGAGGGAATAACATGTCAATCTTATGCCGTTATTGTTTTGAAAAAGGCAAGGATCCTGTCCTGCGCATCTTCGCCATGCATCCATTCCATCATTTCAAACGATCCGACCACTTCCTGTGCGGCCCGCTTACGCATAGACGCTTCATAAGCTGCGATAGCCGATTGTGTATCGTTAAAACGATCACCCGTCAGACATTCGCTCAATTCAAGCGCATCCAGCATAGCCAGGTTGACTCCTTCACCGGAAGGCGCCATGATGTGGGCCGCATCTCCCAGTAAAGTCAGATTCGATTTCGCATCCCATGTTTGGTCCGAAGGAACGGCATATTGTGGTCTTACCAATATCGGCAGATCCACATTTTCGAATAATTCAAACCACAGGCTGCCCCAGTCTGCAAACATCGTTTTGAAGCATTGCACGACCTGTACTTTATCTGAAAAATCAATGCCGCTGCCACTTGCCCAGGTTTCCTCCGTTCTGCTGCTGACATAGAAGTCGATGCTGCCATCGCCCTTTGCGGAAATGTGCAGGTATTTTCCGCCGTGATGAACAGATATTTTACCGCCCTGCAACAAATCATCTATCCGGGGCACTGTTGCTTTTGCGTTCCCGATATTTCCCTGCAGGATGGTAATACCTGCATAAGATGGTTTGATGGGCGTAACAAACGGGCGGATTTTAGAGTTGCCGCCATCCGCTCCGATAACAATATCTGCCAAAGCAGTTGTGCCATCCCTGAATTTTATTTCCCATTGCCCGCCAACGGCTGCCATATCCACGAAATGACGGTTCCATACCACCGTTTCCGGCGCCAGGGAGTTCAATAAAAGATTGCGCAGGTCTGTTCTGTCGATCTCCGGCCTTGCCCTGGGATTGTCAAAATCAATTTCAGCCAGGGCCTGTTCATGTTCGTCAAAAAGGATATTGCCTTCCTTATCCATCACGCGGGCTTTTTCTGCACCGGGCCGGTACATCCTTTTGAATTCATCCAGCAGATATGCCGCTTTAAGCGCTTTTAATCCTGATTGCTTATGCAGATCAAGTGTTGCGCCCTGGCTCCGGACATCCCTGTTCAGATCTCTTTCATAAACCTTTACATCCAGTCCTTTGTTTTGAAGCAGCCGGGCTAAAGTTAGTCCGCCGGGACCGCCGCCTATAATGGCGATTTTTTTATTGCCGGGTATCATGTTCTTCGTTTGTAACGCAAAAATACGCTTACATTTAGGGATAAAATAGTCTGAATTGTTATTAAAATAGTCCTGAATGAAAATATCGGTTATTGACAAGGGTGCAGGCATAGCCCGGCAATTTGCACGGGCAATAGGAGCAAAAACGAGCGGGCGGTTTATCCGTATTCCCAAAAGCAAAGGAGCTGGGTACATTACGGGCTTTTCATGGGGAGATGATCTGCGGATGATGATCCGCAATTACTATTTACAGGAGCCTGTGCTACTGGAACGGACCAACGAATTGGCGGAAGGACAGGAAGACATCGTAGTACTATTGAGTGGGGTATTTCCGCCCTTGCTGCCTGGACAGGAGCAGCTCCTGCCGGAAAGACCCCATATTATGATTTGCAGGCATGCGGTGTCCACCATTACAGAGATGCCATCGCATACCAGTTTTGGCAGCGTTACGATAGTTGCTTCACGCAGATATCTGCATCAATTATTCGGACATATAGATCATCCCATAGCGGCTAATGTTTTAGCAGCAAGGGAGAATTTTGTTGTCGAAATGGATATATCGCCGGCTATTATTGCCACCGCCAGTGAAATGCTGGGACAGCCCGTGCCGGAAAGTCTGGAAAGTCATTATTACAGGCTGAAATGTGAAGAATTGCTTTGCCATACCTTCGCCCTGCTTTTAAAACGGGAAGAGCTACCGGCCATCGGCGCGCATATCAACGATATTAAAGCGATCTACGCCATTAAAGCACATTTGCAGGCGCATCTTAGTGAACCTCCACATATCGCAGGACTGGCCAAACAGGCAAAAATGAGTGAGCCGAAATTACGCCAGTTATTCAAGCGCACATTTGGGAGAAGCGTTTTTGAATATTACCAGTTTTTACGGATGGAAACAGCTGCCAGGCTATTGAAGGATAAGAAATTAACCGTATCGGAAGTAGGTTACCAATTAGGGTTCACGAACCTTAGCCATTTTTCGCGGGTCTTCGAACAACATATGGGGATGAAACCTAAAAAATATTCTACCACTCATTAGCATAATCATTAAACATTTACGCATCATACGAAAATATATTAAATTCATTCATTCATTTTCAAACATTTAACTGTTAAAACAGTTTTAGCTTCGCGCAAAACATAACTTTAGTTAATGCTTTATGGATATCACCTCGTTTTTAGAACTGCAAAAATTTACGCCTGAAGACGCCGCGCATATAGGCCGGGCATTTATAAAAGAAACCTTTCCCAAAGGACATCAGCTGCTGGGTATGGATAACCTTTCTAAAAAAGTATATTTTGTAGAAAGTGGTTTGTTAAGATCATATTATTTGAAGGAGACAAAGGATATTACACATCTTTTCTTTGCCGAAAACGCTGTTTACATGCCTATTGAAAGTATTTTTTATAATAAGCCCTCCCCTTATGGTTTGGAAGTGCTGGAGAAATGCACCGTTTATTCGTTAAGATACCCCGAAATAGAAAAGTATTTTGATAAATACCCTTCCCTGGAAAAAATGGGCAGAACATTACTGGTCGATGCATTGCACTCAGTGTCTGAAAGGCTTTATATCATGCAGTTTCAATCCGCAAAGGATCGCTATCAATCCATGCTTCATAATTATCCCAATATTCTTTTACGTGCTCCTTTAGGCCATATCGCATCTTATTTGGGAATTACCCAGCAAACACTAAGCGCCATAAGAGCAGGTAAATAGTAATGTTTCCTACAGGAATATTACCCGGATAAGCCGGCACATTATCAGCATTTAAAAATAATCACAAAGACACATTTTTTATTATAGCTTAAAAATTAACCCCCGCGGTAAGCCTTGTTTTGCATTGTCTGAAGACAGGGCCATATGTCCGGCGTATAAGCTCCCCCATATGTTCCCTGTCTCCAAAACCAGACCTGTAAAACATGAAGAAAATAGGATTTTACGCCATGACAGGGCTAATCATTGCGGCAAATCATGCAGCGGCTCAGGCTATACATGATGAAGGTGCAGTTACGATTAAATCCCAATGGCCTATACAGAATGCCATGGGCTTTACTTATACTTTACCCGTTAATAACTACTATTCCGTGGGTTTTAACGCGCAGGTAGGTTTACCGTTTCAGCCCTATACCAGGAACCTTATTGAACTCTCTGTACAGGGAAATGAGGTAGCCCGCACATATCTTAAGGAGAACTTACTGGGTAAGCCTGGGGTGGGTTTAGGGGTTGACTTAAATTATAGGAAATGGAGTTTGAGTTTAGTCTATCAGAGTCTAAATTACTATATCGATAAAAAGAATGTACGGGAGCTAACTGAAAATTTAATACCGGAACAAAATGATTATATCCTTACTGATTTAAGTAATCTTGCAGACCGCTCGCCGGCATTTGCATCCATTTACAATAATTACCGGATAAGTTCTCAGGTATATAATCATCAGTTTGGCCTGTTAGCCGGCTACACCTTTTCTTTCAGAAGATTTAACCTTATTAAATTCAGGATAGAGGCCGGTGCTTTTTCAACTTTTGATACACGGATCAGGTTTGTATCTGAAAACTCAAACAGCATTACCGACCTGGCGCTTGCCTATGTTGAACCAAGCCTTAACAATAGTTTAAAAGAAAATACAGAGTGGAGATTTATCCCTTCTGTGTCCTTGTCTGTCCGCCATGTGCTATTCGGAAGATGAATCATTATTTCTTATTATCAACATGCTAAATGGATTAAAAAGGCTTCACTATTTAATATAGATTAAAAAACAGTAGCAGAATACACCCCACCTTTGGTTTAATAAAATTCAGATAATGGAAAAAACAAGTTTAACCACAGCGGTATTGGCGCTCAACTTTATTGAGGTTCAGCTACAAAAACCAAATGCAATTTCAGGTGTATTGCTTCATTGCGTGAAAGATGCAGAGATTAAGATCAATAAAGAATACGGGACATCCTACGGGAAATTGATCTGGGCTAAAAATCTGTATGATTCAGATAAGAATGCTATACGAAAAGATCATAGAAATGCCAATGAACAGCTTCGCTCAGGTGATTTAAGAAAAACCATCGTATGGACAGGGTCAGAAAATTAATTAACAATAATCTTTTAAAAATAAACATAATGAATCCAACATCAATTTTTACATCCGGCAGTAAGACTGTCAAAACGCTGATGGTTACATTAATTGGCGCTTCTTTTTTATTTTCTTCGTGCAAGAAAGACAGCAACTCTGAAGATGTTGCAACGACAAGTAGTGTGACAGAAGATGATGCAGCGGCGGTTGTGTCTGAATCGGGTAGTGGGTTGGTTATACAAACCAGCTATGCCTCAACTGTTTCAATAGTATTCAGTAAACCAGAAAATTGCGGTGTTAAAAAAGATACTACCTTTAGCGATAAGGGGAGTTATGGTTCCCATTCCTACTCGTATAGTTTAAGCTGGAGCCGTTTACTGACCTGTGCCAATGGCTACCCATCAAAGTTTGAGCATTCCTTTAGCGGGAGCGTCAGTTATGCCGGCAACAAAGGTTCATTGGACGGAAAAACAAGCGGCACCTTTACAGTTACCGGGTTGGACTATGCCAATTCAAAACTTACCCTGAATCAAACGTATGCCGACAGTGGTACAGTTAAGATTAACGGCAAAACATTCTATAGCAAGGTAAGCATAAAAACCACTGATGTGGTAGTGGATAAAGTGGCACAGCAAATCACTTCAGGAACAGGATCTGTTGTGGTTAGCGGCACGGATTCGGCCGGTACAAAATATGAGTATACAGGTGTCCTTACCTTTTTAGATAATAAAAAGGCCACGCTTACCATGAAAGGCGGCGGAACTTATTATTTAGTCTGGTAGCCGCTTTCAAAAATTTATAAATACCCCGAACCAATAAAAAGGCACTGAAAAAGTGGCTTTTTGACAAGAGGTTGTTTTCAATGATGAGGACAATCTCTTGTTTTTGGATTAGTGGAGTAAGCAATTTTTTTTATATACTGAGCAGGCAAAAAAAATGTGTCGACAGTGTCGACACATTTGAAGAATCCTTAGCAAATAGAAATGTAAACGCGCTATAACCACTTCGCTTTTTTCTACTGCTCTTTCAATGCTAAGCTCCTACTGTTTTACCCAGTATATGGTTTTTGAAAAAATGCCTTTATGCGCTACAATTCTCAGTTTTTTTCCCTCCAGGTAAATTTCGCAATTACCCTTTTGACCGGTTTCGTGGTTTTCCACTGTTCCCTTCCACTCATTTTTCTCAAACCGTATATTATATAATGTGGGACGGCCTTTGGGGTCAAGCCCGGTAAACCTGCCATCAGTTTTTGTGATGGCGATAATGGCGCCTTCCTCAGCTTTCCACTTGCCACTAAAATCATCTGTGGCAGTCTGGCCAAAACTGATGGCTGAAGCAAGCAATCCTGTAATAACAAAGAATAATTTTTTCATGTGCATGTTTTTTTATTGATGCAGGCCATATGTCCCGGATGCTTTCAGGACGTATGTCCCCCCTACCGCCCTGGCGGCACAGGTTGTGTGAGAAAAATTTATGGTGCTCCATTTCATTTTTATTTTTTTGATGAATGGATACGGCAAAGTAAAAACAAAAGATCGGTCCTGCTTTTAATATATCTTAAAAAAACAAACAACAGGAACAATGCTGTACTAAAAGCAGGGTGTATATTTTTTTTGCGCTTTCGCGGTAAAAAATCAAAATCCATATCAATAATTTTTATGCACCGGAAAAGACCAGCTCATTGCTTTTTTTTATATATTTGAAATAATGGAATTGATACCTTATCTGCTTACCCATATAAAATTAACCCCTGCTGAATGCGAAGCCATCGACAACGCCTTTGCAACTGAAACTTTTGCAAAAGGAACCATATTGTCGCGCCCCGATAACCACTCCAAAAATGTTCATTTTATTGAACAGGGATTGATACGCGTTTTTTATTATTTTGATGGAAAAGATATTACCCATTATTTTTTTGATGAGAATAATTTCACGGTATCTTTTGAAAGCGTTTTTTTTGATCGTCCACACCCCTATGGCGAACAGGCTTTGGAAGAAACTACTTTACGTATTATCCCTTACAGCAAACTTGATGCGCTTTGTAATAGTATCCCTGCTTTTAAAGACTACCGGCTGAAGGTATCCCTGCAAGTGATTAGCATGTTATCAGATAAAATGATTTCCCTGCAATTTCAATCTGCCGAACAACGCTATAAAAACCTCCTCAACAAATTTCCCGGCATATTGCTAAGAGCGCCCCTGGGGCATATTGCATCCTACCTGGGCATTACGCAGCAAACGCTAAGCGTGATACGGGCAGGCCGGTAATCAGTTTTCAGACAAATAAAAGGGACCGACCAATCAGGAAATGAGCCGGGATTTGGATAAAGCATTATTTAATATATCTTAAAAATCAGTTCCCAAAGTCTTACTTCCTTTGCATAAAGAAATTCAGCGCAAACAAAATCTTATGCAAGTTACAGATACCAACGCCCATCATTTCTTTATATCCGGTGCAGCAGGCCTGGCATCTATCTCTCCATTATTTTTATAAAAATGAACAATATCATAATTTTTAATGTATTATAAAGAAACAGCGTATGACACGAAGGGTGCTTTACCTTATTTTACCTGCACTGCTGCTTGCCTGTAAAGGAAGAAACAAAGACAAGGAAGCGGAGAAGCCCGCCGCCATTTCCGTAAAGATAGCCACCGTAACGCCTGCCGCGGTTAATAACGAGGTAGCCGTAAGCGGCAATATTGAGGGCAATACTACGGTAAGACTTGGCTTTATGGTAGCGGGGAAAATCAATTATATTTCCAATAGCGAGGGGCAGCCCGTGCGTAGCGGGCAGCTTATTGCCAGCCTCGATCCCAGCAACTACGCCATAGCAAAAAATCTGGCCGATGTGCAGGTAAACAATGCCACCGACGAATATAACCGGCTTAAAATACTGCACGACCGCAAGAGCCTTAGCGAAAGCGATTTCTCAAAAATCGGCTTCACATTGCAGCAGGCCCGGCTACAGCTGCAGGCGCAGCAAAAAAACCTGTCAGATACCAGGCTTTATTCGCCTATCAATGGTGTACTGCTTAAAAAGCAGGCCGAAGTGGGAGAAATAGTAAGCGTGGGCATGCCCTTATTTGTAATAGCCGACATCAGCAAAGTAAAAGTACTGGCATATGTGCCCGAAAGCGATTTGCGAAACATTCGCATTGGCCAGTACGCTACCGTAATGGTAAACGCATTGGATAAAAAATTTTCGGGTAAAGTAACCGAAGTAGGCGCCGCTGCCGACGCCACATCCAGGGCATTCACCGTTAAGATAGAACTGCCTAATCCCGGCAACCTCATACGCCCCGGCATGATTGCGGAAGCCCGTATTGCCACAGGAGGGAATAAAGAAGCCATCCTGCTGCCCGCCGAAGCCGTGCAAAAAGATGTAGCCAACCAAAGCTATGTATATGTGGCAGACAAAATACAAGGTAAGGCATTTAAGCGCAGGGTAAGCCTGGGCAATATTGCCGACAATAAAATAGAAGTGCTTTCCGGCCTCTCTGCCGGCGACCTGGTGGTGGTAAGCGGTAATCAAAAACTTTCTGATGGTGCAACTATTGCCATTACACAATAGCAGGTTTCAAATGCGCTGCTATGTTTCTTTTGAGACAGATCGCAGCATACATAACACCTTCATTGCCTGCCCCGGCGTTGCAGGCTTGCGCTCCTGCGCATATACCGGCAAACAGCTGTTTAAAGCAATGCCTGCGTCGCAATATTATGCTGTAACATAACCTGGGTAATAAAAATTTCTGATGTACTTAAAAATATACCGATGAACATTATAGAAGCATCGCTAAAATATAAGCATGTAACACTTTCCGCACTGCTGATGCTGTTCGCGATAGGTGTAAACTCGCTGCTAAATATGCCCCGCCGTGAAGACCCAAAAATCACCGTTCGCCAGGGATTAGTGATTGCGTATTACCCAGGCGCCAACTCCACGCAGGTGGAAGACCAGGTTACCAAAAAGCTGGAGCAATACCTTTTCCAGTACGAGGAAGTGAACAAGAAAAAAACTTACTCCACCACCAAAGACGGGCAGGTGGTAATAAATGTAGAGCTTACCGAAAAAGTAAAGCAGCCGGACATATTCTGGAGCAAACTGCGCCACCAGTTGCTGGTATCGCGCCAGCTTGATTTGCCAGAAGGGGTGCGCGGCCCCATTGTGAACTCAGACTTTGGCGATACCGAGGCAATGGTAATAGCCCTGCAAAGCAATGAAGCCAGCTACGATGAGCTGAAACGCTACGCGCAAACCCTCGAAGATTATATACGTACCATACCCGCAGCATCTAAAATAAAGCGCATTGGCGAGCAAAAAGAAGAAATTGTAGTATCGGCTGCTTCAGAAAAACTGGCACAATACGGCATTAATACGCAACAGGTAATGAAACTGCTGCAATCGCAAAACAGCATCAGCGCTACCGGCGACCTTAAAACCGGTAGTGCCGATGTACCCCTATACACGGAAGGATATTACAATACCGAAGCCGACCTGGCCAACCAGGTAGTAGGCACCTCACAATCCGGCGCGGTGGTAAAACTGGGCGATGTGGCCAGCCTGAAAAGAGGCTATGAAGAGCCTTCCAGCATCATTACCGTAAACAGTAACAAGGCGTTGCTGCTTACCGTGCAAATGCATGAGGGAAATAATATTGTAAAATTTGGCGAAGCCGTAGATGAAAAAATAGCCCAGGCAAAAAAAGTAATTCCGCAGGCTATTACCATAGAAACCATCGTCAACCAACCCCATGTGGTAGATGAAAATATCTCGCATTTTATCAGGGAATTTTTCCTTGCCATCCTGTCGGTTATCGTAGTGGTTATCTTACTGTTGCCCTTACGCATAGCTACCGTGGCTGCCATGGCTATTCCTATGACAGTGGCCGTAACCTTTGCCATTATGCAGGCCCTGGACATAGAGCTGCACCAGGTATCGCTTGCTGCCCTGATACTGGTGCTGGGCATGGTGGTAGATGATGCTATTGTAATAGCCGATAACTATGTGGAGCTGCTGGACGAGGGCATTGACCGCTGGACGGCAGCCTGGCGCAGCGCCAGCGACCTTGTAGTGCCGGTGCTGGCAGCCACTGTTACCATCATCGCTTCGTTTATGCCGATGATATTGATAAAAGGCTCCACCGGCGAATTTATTTTTTCCCTGCCTATAACGGTAGCCGTAGCGCTGGCATCTTCTTTTATTGTGGCGATGCTGCTTACACCGCTGCTTTGCTACACATTTATTAAAAAAGGATTGCATCAGGCCGAAGCAGAAAAGGAAACAGGAGAACAAGAAAGCGACACAGCACCTGTAAAAAAGAAAAAGAGAAAATCGATGCTCGACAGGATGCAGGATGGCTACAACGCACTGCTGGCCTGGTGTGTACAAAGGCCGCGCCTTACCATACTGGTAAGCCTGCTGTTCATAGGGCTGGCAGGTTTGCTATTTAAAATAGGCGTAAGGCAACTGTTTTTCCCGGCGGCAGAACGAAACCAGTTTGTAGTAGAGCTTTGGATGCCCACCGGCACACAACTTGAAAAAACAAATGCCACCATCCTGAAAATTGAAAACCTGATAAAAAAAGACAAGCGGGTAACGGCTTATGCTACTTTTACCGGCACGGCATCGCCAAGATTTTATTATAACTTTTCTCCCGAGTTTCCAGCAAGCAACTACGCGCAAATACTTATCAATACCACTACCGTGGCCACCACAGAAGAGCTGGCAGAAGAGCTTACACATAAAGTAGAAAAGCTGGCGCCCGATGGCACCGTGTATGTAAAGCTGATGCAGCAGGGGGCCGTGCAAAAAGCCCCGGTGGAAGTGCGCATTATAGGCGATGATATAGAACACCTGAAAAGTATAGGCGCACAGGTAGCTGCTATTATACAAAAAGCAAAAGGCAGCCAGTTTGTACGGAACGATTTTGCGGAAGACTACTACGGCATTGGCATACAGCTTAAACCCGAAGCAAGCCGCCTGGGTTATACCAGCAGCAGCATTGCCGGCACGGTATATACAGGCTTTAGCGGCGCGGCGATATCTACTTTATACGAGGGCAGCAACCCGGTAGACATAGTATTCCGCCTTGATGAAAAAAGCAGGCAAAGCACCACCGACCTGCAAAATATGTACCTGCGCTCGCCTGTAACCGGCGCCGATGTGCCCTTGCGGCAAATAGCCGAACTTACCCCTCAATGGCAAACCGGGCGCATTATGCACCGTAATGGCGTGCGTACGCTTACCGTACAAAGCGAAACGGCTCCGGGCGTACTGCCCGATGAACTGCTGAAAGCCGTGCAGCCTGAAATAGCCCGGCTAAATCTGCCCAATGGGTACCGTATCGAATATGGTGGTGAGGTAGAGAACAAAACAGAAACTTTCAGCGATATGATAAAAGCCCTGATGGTAAGCCTGGTGTTGATATTCTTTATACTGCTGTTACAGTTTAAAGATTTAAAAGAAACCCTTATCGTAATGCTTACCATACCGTTAAGCCTTTTCGGGGCTATCCTGGGGCTGGTAGTTACCGGAAACAATTTCAGCTTTACCGCTTTTGTAGGCTTAATAGCACTGTCAGGTATAGTGGTGCGCAACGCTATTATACTGGTAGACCATACGCATGAACTGATGAAGCACCATCCCGGTATGGACATAAAAACGGCGGCTGTAGAATCGGGCAAGCGGCGGCTGCGGCCCATATTCTTAACAGCTATGGCCGCGGCCATCGGCGTATTGCCCATGATTATTTCCGGCTCACCCATGTGGGCGCCACTGGCAAGCGTATTGGCCTTTGGAGTGGTATGGAGCATGATAATGGCACTGATTACCGTGCCTATACTTTGTATGAGCTTTTTAAAACCAAAACATGTTCATTCACAACAATAAGTCTTTTGCTATGCAAGTTTCAAAATCAATATATTTCCTGTTTCTTTTTGGCGGATGTATTTTTTACCATAAGGCCCATGCGCAAACTTACACGCCGGACCAGCTAAAAGATTCAGCTGCCAAAAACTACCGGCCGCTGGCCATAAAAGACTGGCAGGTAAGAGAGAAAAATGCCAAAATAAACGAGGACAAGATCAAGCGTTATCCTTCGGCCACTCTCAACGCAGGGTACCAATACAACTTTATCCTGGGCGAATTGTCAGTACCTGCCGGGGCTATCGGGAAAATCCCCACAAGCCCCACCACGGCAGTGTTGCTGCCCAATGTAGATACCAGTTTTCATATTGGCGAGCATCATAATTACAATGCCGGCATCACTTTTTACCAGCCGCTTACCCAGCAGGCCAAAATAAGAACCGGGCTGCAGGTAGGCGCCACCGACGTGCTACTTGCAGAAAAAGACAAGCAAAAACTGGTACTGCAGGTAAACCAGGCCATTGATAAATTGTACTATGGTATTTTAATAACACAAAAGCAACTGGAGGAAGCCGGGGCAAAGCTTGCCCTGGCAAAGTCAAAACTGGAAGATGTGGATAATGCCCTGCTGGCAGGCAAAACCCTCGAAGCCAACAGGGAGGGTTTGCTGGCCAACATCGCTGATGAGGAACAAAATATTTTAAAGCTCACCCTGCAAAAGCAGGATTACCTGGGCGACCTGCAAACCCTTACCGGCATTGAAACAAGCAATATACAATTACAGGAGGCAGGCTTTAATGAATCCGCTGCGGGCAACGCGGAAACTTATAAGAACCGGGCTGCAACCGCTAACCCCGATCTGCAGATCGCAGGGCTTAATAAAACCAAAGCAGAACTGGGTATAAAAGCAACCAGGCAAAGCAATGTGCCCGATGTAGGACTGGTGGCGGGCTACGCCTACCAAACGGGTAATCCTATATTGCCGCCCAATAATCCCTTTGTAGGCCTGAACCTGAAATGGGATTTTCAAAGCCTTTTTACCAATAAGGAGCTGATGCGACAGCGCCAGTACCAACTAAAACAGGCCGAAGAAAACATTTTATACACACAGGAGCAATTAGCCAACGATATTGACAAGGCTTACCGGAAACTAATACAATCACAGGCGCTTATTGCCGTGGCAAAAAAAGCGGTGGCTTACCGCCGTGCCGAGCTGAAAATACAGGAAGATAAACAGGCTGCGGGATTCAATATACAAACAGACATACTAACTACCAAAGCATCACTTGCCAAAGCTGAAGCAGACAGCTATGGCGCGCAGTTGCAGTATTTGCTGGCATTATCCGAAATGAAATTGCTTACCGGCGAGTGAGAGAAGACCAAGATTGTTATTTGTGTCTTTAGGGATAGTAAGCCTGGGTTAAAAATCTTCTGCTCAAAATCATTTTTTAAGAATTCTTAAAACCTATCTCGTAAACGATCAGCAGTTTTGTACCATAAAATTTTATGTGATGCAAAACAGCGAATTGAGTCATTCTAAACATATTGTATTCATTGCCGATAATGAAGGCATT
>NZ_DATCRD010000116.1:0-3304 GCF_036569185.1 Chitinophaga sp. | reverse complement strand
ACATAGGGCTGTCATCTGGCCCATTTAGATTTGCATTCTAAACAGTAAAGTCAATTTTATGATCAGTCAACTAGCAAATTTAAATTGGATCAGCGTTTCAGTTGCATTTGTTGCCTATTTTTTGCTCGGCGCCTTATGGTTCACATTACTTTTTCATAAGCAGTACAAAATTTCCCTGGGGCGTGAGAACGAAACCCTGCAAAACAATGCGCCAATCTTTATTGTAGGTCCTGCGCTTTGCTCACTGGTGATCACCATTGTGAGCGCAGTTTTAATTTATGTGCTGAATATTCATCAGTTTGCAGGTGCTTTGGAGTTTGCTATAGTTATTGGCATTGGGTACCTGTTTGCCAATACGGTTAATATTGCCATCAACCCCAATATTCCCCGCCCCATTCTTTATGGAATTATAACCGGTACCTATCATTTACTGGGTATACTCATCGTAAGCATTATTTTAATTTCAATGAAATAAGGTGAGCGTAATTCAAAAAAAGCAGGCAGCAACTTTTTGCCCGGCAAGCCGGGAAGACTGGCGGCAATGGTTAAAGGAAAACCATCGTTTAAAGGAATCCGTTCTGCTTATTTACTATAAGAAGCAATCGAATATTCCATCCATCATATATAGTGAAGCTGTTGACGAAGCGCTTTGCTTTGGCTGGATAGACAGTACGCGAACATCCCTGGGCGATGATAAGTTCATGCAGTTCTTTTGCAAACGGAAACCGAAAAGCGTTTGGTCAAAGATCAACAAGGAAAAAGTACAGCGGCTGATCGAGGAAGGGCTTATGACACCGGCAGGTTATGAGTGTATTAAAACCGCGAAACAGAATGGTTCGTGGAAAATTTTAGATGATGTTGAAAAATTGAAAATACCGAAAGACCTGGCCAGTGGCTTCAAAAGCTGGCCAGGGTCAAAGGACTATTTTATGAGCTTAAGCCGATCTGTAAGA
This sequence comes from Chitinophaga sp., assembly GCF_036569185.1. GTDB lineage: Bacteria > Bacteroidota > Bacteroidia > Chitinophagales > Chitinophagaceae > Chitinophaga. The sequence goes on along the minus strand of NZ_DATCRD010000116.1, from coordinate 2,351 downwards.
AAAAGCATCTTACAATGGCTGGTACTTGCCAAACGGCCTGAAACGAGGCAAAAAAGGATCAGTGAAATAGCGGAACTTGCAAGTCAGCAGCTGAAACCTAAGCAATTCAGATGAATGGAATTCCTGCATGCATTGTTTAAAGTTTATAAATAAATAACAGTAATTATTGTTTGATTGCCCCGGGAAATGTTAACTTTTGCCAGTTTTAAAAGTATTTTTAAACTAGCGGATTTTATTTTATATTCATACTGAATTCTACTGACGTTAAGAAACCACCAATTCTTATAGTTCACCGATCCCTAAAGTGAGATATCAATGAAAAGTCAGTAAGTAGATAACCTCCATAAACTTAAATCATGGCCGACCAAAAAATCAAGCAAACAGCACTTGGTGATGTAGCTGCCAGACAGCTTGCCATTGCTACCCGTACCGTACCACAACTTACCGCTATTTCACCAAGGTGGTTAACGCATTTATTAAACTGGATCCCTGTTGAATCAGGTGTTTACCGGTTAAACAAGGTTAGGGATGAACAGCAGGTAGAAGTTGACTGCTCTGCGCGGGATGAACGATCCCTGCCCTCAACTTTTGTTGATTATATAGAGAACCCGCGGGAATACAACCTGAGCGCGGTAACCACCGTTTTAGACGTACATACGCGTGTATCGGATCTTTACAGTAAACCGTATAACCAGATCAGCGAGCAGCTGCGCCTTACTATTGAAATTGTTAAGGAAAGGCAGGAAAGTGAGCTTATAAACAACAAGGAATACGGTTTGCTGAGCAGCATTGTACCTTCTCAGCGCATCAAAGTACGCAAAGGTTCTCCTACGCCGGATGACATGGATGAACTGATCACGAAGGTCTGGAAGGAGCCTGGTTTTTTCCTGCTGCATCCACAGGCTATTGCCGCATTTGGGAGAGAGTGCACAAGACGGGGCGTGCCTCCGCCAACCGTATCGCTCTTTGGTTCGCAGTTCCTCACCTGGAGAGGCATTCCGCTTATCCCATCTGATAAAGTGCCTATTGTTGATGGCAAGACAAAAATAATATTACTCAGAACCGGTGAAAGCCGCCAGGGTGTTGTTGGCTTATATCAGCCAGGATTACCCGGTGAACAATCACCCGGTTTGTCCGTGAGATTTATGGGGATCAATAACAAGGCTATTGCGAATTACCTGATCTCTTTATACTGTTCATTAGCAGTATTGGTGGATGATGCTATAGCCGTACTTGATGATGTTGAAATAGGAAATTACTATGACTACCAATAATTATCCCGAAGGCTTACCGGATGTTTCTGTGCTTGAAAAGCTGGCGAACAAGTTTTTTACCGCGCTGCCGGGAACTGCGCAGGCGCCGCCGTCTTCCACTGTTGGAGGCACACCACCGGCGGCTTTTAGCCCTTCCGGCGCCACTGATCTGAGGGATCACAAACAACCTGCCGGCAAGCTGACGGACACGGATCACATACCGGCATCTGTTGCCGGCAGCGGAATATCGCCTTCAGCTATTGAACAGGGCAATGCGGTGGATATTAACGATCCTCAAACAAGCTTGCCCGATCCACAAAGCACTGGTTTGGGTCATGTGCCTCAATCCGTTGCCGGTAGCGGAATATCGCCTTCAGCTATTGAGCAGAATAATGCGGTTGATCTGCAAAACCCGCAAACCAGCTTTCCTGATCCACACCGGTCTCTGAAACCGGATCAACCGGTTACTGGTAATGGGTATGCTTCCTACCTGGAAAGGATAAATAATCATACGGACCGTTCAGGGAATACACCACTGGGTTCAGGAAACAATTATACATTGCCCACAACATTGGATTATCTGCCGGGCTTTTTGGATCAGCCTTTTGAAGCTGCCGTATCGGAACTGCTTAAAAATATACCGTCTGTACCCTTTAGCCCTCAGCTGCCGGGTGGCAGCGTTTCCGAACCGGCGTTTTATTTTTTAAATGAAAAAAACCTTTTGAAAACTTTCGGTGATAGTTCCGTTACTGCAGCGAAAGAGCAGGGAGAAGGCAAAAAGAGCGCTGCGGATATTAACCGGATCAGGCAGGACTTTCCGATCCTGCAGGAATATGTGAAAGGCAAGCCCCTGATATGGCTTGACAATGCGGCTACCACGCAGAAGCCGAAACAGGTCATTGACAGGATCAGCTACTTTTATGAGCATGAAAATTCCAATGTTCACCGTGCGGCGCATGAGCTTGCGGCAAGATCAACAGACGCTTATGAAGCTGCCCGCAAAAAGGTTCAGACCTTCCTGAATGCAGGTTCGCCCAATGAAATTGTTTTTGTACGCGGAACTACCGAAGCCATTAACCTGGTAGCCAAAAGCTGGGG
>NZ_DATCRD010000115.1:0-18740 GCF_036569185.1 Chitinophaga sp. | reverse complement strand
GGTCGTTTTGGTTTGGATCAGCAATAGCATTGAGCCATCCGAATATCAGCAGATAAAATCTGAAGCGAGGCAAAAAATCATTTATCTGGAAAGCGAATTAATGTTATTCAATGCCTCGCTAAAAAATATCGAAAACATCTTAGAATCGGCTACAGAAAAGATTTGCAGGCAGGATAAATTGTATTCCGATTCGGGAGTATCAGCCAAACGTCAATCTTATGTATAACATTTACAAGGAAATACAGGGCATAAAAAAAGGGACAAGTGTAGATATTTCTAACTTGTCCCATCATGTGACCCCCCTGGGGCTCGAACCCAGGACCTACTGATTAAGAGTCAGTAGCTCTAACCAACTGAGCTAGGGAGTCTTTCCTCCGTCTTTGTTAAAAAACGTGAGCGCAAATTTAACGGATCTTCTGAATATTTGTGTACTTTATTTAATTAAATTTGAGAAGAAGGATGAAATGTGGATAAATATCCATTATGTTGATAATCTAACCGTTAGCTCATTATAAAACTTTTTTTCATGCAAGAAGCGTATATAGTTGCCGGCTACCGCACCGCGGTGGGAAAGTCCAAAAGAGGAGGATTTCGCTTTTACAGGCCTGATGACCTGGCTGTAGATGTCATCACCGGGTTACTGAAATCCTTGCCCCAGCTGGATCCTAAGCGGGTGGACGATCTGATTGTAGGAAATGCAGTGCCGGAGGCAGAGCAGGGTTTACAGATTGGTCGTATGATTTCTGTAAGGGCTTTGGGTATTGATGTGCCGGGAATGACGGTGAACCGCTATTGCGCGTCCGGCCTGGAAACAATTGCCATAGCCACTGCCAAAATACAAACCGGGATGGCCGATTGTATTATTGCAGGAGGCACCGAAAGTATGAGCCTGGTGCCCGTGGCCGGTTGGAAAACAGTGCCCAACTACACCGTGGCCAGCACTAATCCTGATTATTATATCGGTATGGGACTCACCGCTGAAGCAGTGGCTAATGAATTCAAAGTAAGCCGCCAGGACCAGGATGAGTTCTCTTATAAATCACATCAGAAAGCGTTGAACGCTATTCAGAACGGCTATTTCAAGCCAGGTATACTACCCGTTTCCGTAGAAGAAGTATATGTAGATGAAAAAGGCAAGAAGCAGAAACGTTCCTATATCGTTGATACCGATGAAGGACCACGTGCAGATACTTCCATGGAAGCGCTGGCAAAATTGAAGCCCGTTTTTGCAGCCGGTGGTTCCGTTACAGCAGGCAATTCTTCCCAAACTTCTGATGGCGCCGCTTTTGTGGTAGTGATGAGCGAGCGTATGGTGAATGAGCTGGGACTGAAGCCCATCGGGCGTTTGGTAGGATGTGTTTCCGCAGGGGTACATCCTCGGATCATGGGCGTAGGCCCCGTAGCAGCGGTGCCAAAAGTGTTGCAGCGCACCGGTAAATCGTTGCAGGATATCGACCTGGTAGAACTGAACGAGGCTTTTGCTTCACAGTCTATTGCCGTTATCCGTGAACTAGGCATCAATCCCGATATCGTAAATATCAATGGCGGCGCTATTGCCTTAGGCCATCCGCTGGGATGTACCGGCGCCAAATTAACGGTACAGTTACTGGGCGATTTAAAAAGATTAAATAAGAAGTATGGCATTGTTACCGCCTGTGTGGGCGGTGGACAAGGCATTGCAGGTATCATTGAAAATATCAACTGATAATACCGGTCAACTCACCTTAATACTAAAAAAGGAGCCATTGGCTCCTTTCTTTTTTATGTTTCGTTTATTTCCAATGTGCTCAGGTATTGGTATACCTGTAATGGAATTCGTGTGCTGTCCACAAACACAATACGGTGCGGGTTTTCAGGCCGACGCAGATCAATTCCGAATTGCGCAATCATTCTCTCAAAAAAGAAATCACGTATTCCTTTTGATCTTCCATTTTCATATGTAATAAGGCAGGCCCGCGATACGCCCAGCTTATTACTCATTTCTTGTTGTGTTAGTTTTAGTGATTCACGTATTATTCTGATAACGCGGTGATTGTACAATTGCATGCATCAGGTTTTAAAAATGTTACAAAAATGTGCCACTGTAACAATTATTGACTATATTTGTATTGTAATGTGTAAATGATTGATATTAATAGTGTTGAATTGATACAAACGACAAATTTTTGAGAAATAGATTTTCATTTTGAGCATAACATGCCTGTTACCGGGAGCACCGGTAAAAAAGTGATGGAAATGCGATCACATTAACTACAAGTACTAACAACTATTGGAATAGCCAGGTGGGGAAGAAAGAAAAAGAAGTAGGAAGAAAACTATTTTGAGTACCAGCCGGCAGGTCGCCGGATCTCTAAAAAAATCCATCGTGAAATTTTTTTGTTGTGAAACAAAAACCAAAGGGGCTGTCTTTCTTTGCAGGAACGGGCAGCTCCCTTTAGGCTATCTGTGTATTTGACAGACAGTTTCAAAATTAATGGATTTTAACGCAGTAAGCAAATAAAATATTTTGCAAATGATTGATTTAAAATGATATAAACATATTTATAATGATAATTTAATTATCAGAATGATATAAAAAATATCATTCTGATTCTTTTAATTAAGATAATATCACTTTCTCTTTTATTAGATTAAAGTTTTTATTAATTTGGCGGTATAAACGGCCCCTAAGCCATCAACCATATCGCTTTATGGATCGCAGACAATTCCTTACCTTATCGCCTGATCGCCATCAAACGCGGACTGCTACCACTATTGCCCGTACCGCCACCGGAATTACACCATATACCGGCGCATGGGATACATTGCAACGCATTCACCTGCTGAAACGCACGCTGTTTGGGGTTACACCCGCAAACGTCAATGCATTCAGCAGTCTTACGATGCAACAGGCAGTGGATACTCTCCTCACCGCACAACCGGATCCCCTGCCACCCGTTAATAATTACGGTATCGATGATACCGGCGTTACACCCGGCGCAACATGGGTCAAAGCCCCACTCGGCGATGAAATGCTGGAACGGAAAAGGATCGCATCCTATAAAGCATGGTGGACAGGTCAGATGATTAACCAACAGGCAAGCATACACGAAAAAATGGTGCTCTTCTGGCATAATCATTTTGTTACGGAAACAGGAATGGTAAACGATAGCCGTTTCCTCTATCAATATAATCTTACCCTGCGCCAACATGCCCTCGGTAATTTCAAGGCCCTTACCAAAGCTATTACCCTGGATCCCGCTATGCTGGTGTATCTCAACGGATACCTTAACTCCAAGGGAGCAGCTGATGAAAACTATGCAAGGGAACTGCATGAACTTTTTACAGTAGGAAAAGGACCGGATTCACATTACACGGAAGATGATGTAAGAGCCACCGCACGCGTGCTTACCGGTTTCCGGGTAGACAGGGCCAATATTACAAGCCTGTTCGATACCACACAACATGATCTTGGCAACAAGGAATTTTCAGGCTTCTATCTTAATAAAGTAATTTCCGGGAAAACAGGCCAGGATGGCGCTAAGGAACTCGATGAGCTTTTGACGATCATCTTCCTGCAACCGGAAGTGGCAAAGTTCATCTGCCGCAAACTGTACCGCTTCTTTGTATACTATGATATCGATGCCGCCACGGAACAAAACGTTATTACACCACTGGCGGATATTTTCCGCAGCAGCGGCTACGATATTAAAGTAACGCTCAACGCACTCTTTACCAGCGAGCATTTTTTCGATCCGCTCAATATGGCCTGTCTTATTAAAAGCCCGGCCGACTTCTGCATCGGTATCTGCCGCGAATATGGCATACCCTTCCCGTCGGATTACACTAATCAATATAAAGCATGGGCCGTGGTGCACGACAGGGCCGCCGCTATGCTGCAGGATTTTGGCGATCCCCCGCTGGTGGCCGGATGGGACGCCTACTACCAGGCGCCTGCATTCCATGAGCTGTGGATCAATACAGATACACTGCCCAAACGCAACCGCTTCAGCGACGGCCTGGTAAGCGCCGGCGGGTTCAACGGCCTCCGTATAGATACACTCGCCTTCGCCAGCAGATTGCCGCACCCGGAAGACCCGGTGGCGCTGGTGAACGATTCCCTTGATATACTTTATCGTGTAGGCGTTTCCGATACCGTGAAAGGATTCCTGAAAAATAAGATCCTCCTGAGCGACCAAAGCCCCGATAGCAACTATTACTGGACCCAGGCATGGAACGCCTGGAAAGCCTCGCCAACAGATGCCTCCCTGAAAGATAACGTGGAAAGCCGCCTCCAGGCACTGTATAAATACATTATGGACCTGTCTGAATATCAATTATCCTGATAGCAGAAAAACCTTTTTATGAAAAGAAGAGACTTCCTGAAATATACAGCGCCAGCTGCTATCCTGCCAACCTTAATCAATGGCTTTTCTGTTAAAGCCTTTGGTTCATCCCCTATGCTGGATGCCCTAAGCACCGCATCCGCCGACAATGATCATGTACTGGTGATGATCCAGATGACCGGTGGTAATGATGGGCTTAACATGGTGATCCCGCTGGATATTTACAGTAAATACCAGGCTGCCCGTTCAAACATTGCCATACAGGAAGGAAAGGTGCTCCGGCTGGATAATTACACTAAATCAGGTCTGCATCCTGCTATGACAGGCATACAAAAACTTTATAACGATGGAAAAGTAAGTATCGTTCAAAGTGTAGGATATCCTTCTCCCAACTTTTCGCATTTCCGGGCTACCGATATATGGCTCACCGGCTCTAATTCCAACGAGGTGCTTACCACCGGTTGGGCAGGCCGCTATCTTGATACACAATACGCCGGATTTCCGGATGGCTATCCCAATGATAAAGCACCGGATCCGCTGGCCGTTCAGATAGGTTCTATTGTATCGCCCGCTTTCCAGGGGCCCTATGCCAGCATGGGCATTGCCATTACCAGCGCTACAGACTTTTATAACCTGATAGATGGGGTTACTGATCCTGTTCCCAATACCAAATGGGGAAAGGAACTGGAATACATCCGCCTGATCGCAAAACAAACCAACAGCTACGAAAAAGCCATTACTGCTGCCGCAAAAAAAGTAACCTCACAAGGCGCTTACCCGGCCAACAACAGCCTGGCAGAACAACTAAAAATAGTGGCGCGCCTGGTGGCAGGCGGACTGAAAACAAAGCTCTACATGGTAAGCACGGGTGGTTTTGATACCCATGCCAACCAAACAGAAGGCGGAGATACGAGTAAAGGTGGTCACGCCAACCTGCTGGGGGGCGTTTCAGACGCTATCAAAGCCTTTATGGACGATCTGAAAGGACTACACGCTTCCCGCAGGGTGGTGGGTATGACCTTCTCGGAATTTGGCCGCCGTATCAAATCAAATTACAGCATGGGCACGGATCATGGCGCTGCCGCCCCTATTATCCTTTTCGGAGATTATGTAAACCAGGGAGTGCTGGGAAATTCTCCTGCACTGCCAGACGCTTCCTCCGTAATTGATAACATTCCCATGCAGTACGATTTCCGCTCCATCTACGCATCTATCCTGGAACAATGGTTCTGCGTGGACCAGACGGTATTGAAAACCATTCTCCGGGACGACTACCAGCGCCTGCCTCTCATCAGCGGCGTAGCCTGTGGCACCATCACGGGCCTGCCCGACCTGGATACGGATGATAAAAAACTCATCACCAATTCACCGAATCCATTCGCAAATTATACTACCGTTACCTATGTTACCGGCAGCGGTAACACATTGGTGCAGATCTTTGATACTACCGGTCGCCTCGTTGGCATACCTGTGAATAAAGTGCATGCGCCCGGTACCTATACGTTCACCTTTGATGCGCATAACCTGCCTAACGGCATTTATTATGCCCGCTTCCAGAACGGCCCGGTACAGCAGGTTCGCCCTATGCTCAAAGTAAACTGACCTTATAATTTCATTAATATTCGTGCAACGCTGTTGCAAATAGATGGATTTTGCTACCTTTGCCTCCGTGTACAAACGCTATCTGCATAAAATATTAGCAATTATTCTCCTGGGAGTATTTATATTAAATACCATCCCAAGGGAATTTATACATGAATTTGCAGGTCACCACGATACGGCAGATGCCCTCCATCACCACGACGGGCTCACTATATCCGAACAACACCGGCACTGCGATTTCCTGCAGATAGGCGTAGAGCCATACGAGTTATTTGTTACTATATACATACCACCGGTCCAAAAAGTAATCTGGATATTTTCTCCGCTTACGTTACCGGAAACCACGCACGTCCCTTACTTTAATCTCACACCCAGAGCGCCGCCCGCCTCCCTGGCTTAGCTTTTTTATTGCAGCGTGAACCACCTGTTCACGTTGGGTATTCATTTTTACAGATTCTATACTTTTCAGATATGCATTATTTGCGTGTATTTATACTCGGGCTTTGGAGTGTAATGTTACTGGCGTTACCAGCTGCCTATGCCGGTACTAACCCCGAAGAAGGGGAATATTCGAATTCACTGACCGGTAAAGTGGTGGATAAATCGACCCATACGCCGCTGCCAGGCGCAACAGTTTACCTGCCGGATCTCCGCGTGGGCGCTGCTGCCGATGCACAGGGAAATTATACTATCAAAAATCTGCCGAAAGGAAAATATGTGGTAGATGTACACTACATCGGTTATGCGGCTTATAGCGCTCCTGTGGCTATATCCGGCGCTACCATCCAGGATTTTGAGCTTGGTGAAACACTGATTGAAAAAAATGAAATCGTTATTACCGGCGCTAACCTGGCTACATCTGCCAGGAAAACACCTACGCCTATCAGCGTGATCCGCCGCGATTATCTCGACGACAATATCTCTACAAATATCATAGATGCGATAGCAAAAGTACCGGGTGTAACACAACTTTCTACCGGACCGGCTATCTCCAAACCTTTTATCCGCGGTCTTGGTTATAACCGCGTAGTGGTAGTAGGAGACGGAGTGCGGCAGGAAGGCCAGCAATGGGGCGATGAGCACGGTATTGAAGTAGATGACTACAACGTAAGCAGGATAGAAGTGCTGAAAGGCCCGGCCTCCCTGATCTACGGATCAGATGCACTGGCAGGTGTGGTGAACATTGTTCCGCCGGCGCCGCTGCCTTTGGGAAAAATTAAAGGTAACGTGGAAGCCAATTACCAGACCAACAACGGGCTGATGGCATACCATGCAGATATTGCCGGTAATAACAACGGCTTTAGCTGGGGCGCCTTTGTTACACAAAAGCAAGCGCACGATTATAAAAATAAATATGACGGTTACGTATTTAATTCCCGCTTTAACAATACCAACTTCGGCGCTAATATCGGTATCAACAAACAGTGGGGATATTCACACCTCACTTTCTCCTCCTTTAACCAGCACCTTGGGCTGGTGGAAGGTGACCGCGACAGCAACGGCGATTTTGTAAAACTGATCAACAACAACGGCACAGAGGAAGAAGTACCCGTAACCGGTAGCGATAATAAGTCCTACAGCATGACAGTGCCGAAGCAACAGATCAATCACCAGAAAATAGTATGGGACAACAGCCTGTACCTGCATAATGGTGGCCGTATTGGTCTTACCCTGGGATATCAGCTGAACCAGCGCCGTGAATTCGGCGATGTACTGGCGCCGTCTACCCCGGAACTGTACCTGCATCTGCAAACTTTCAACTATGCATTGAAATACTATCTGCCTGAAATGAACGGTTGGCAAACAACTGTAGGCGTGAACGGGATGCAGCAAACCAATCAGAATAAAGGGGAAGAATTCCTGATCCCTGCATACGACCTGTTCGATTTCGGCGCTTTTGCAGTAACCAGCAAAACCTTTAATAAGCTGACGCTGAGCGGAGGCGTACGTTTCGATAACCGATCGCTGAAATCCAAATCACTGTTCCTGGATGCAGATGGCAAACCGGCTAATACCGGTGATGCAAAGTTTGACGCCTTTAAGCGCAATTTCAATAATGTATCAGCCAGCGTTGGGCTCAGCTACGAGGCCAGCGACCAGGTGGTGCTGAAACTCAATGCAGCCAGAGGCTTCCGTGCTCCGAACATTGCAGAGCTTTCTGCAAATGGTGTGCACGAAGGCACCATCAAATATGAATATGGCAACCAGGATCTTAAACCGGAAGTAAGCACACAGGTAGATGCAGGCGTGGATTTTAACACCGAGCACGTTTCCCTGTCGGCCAGCCTGTTTTACAATCATATCAATAACTTCATCTTCTCCCGTAAGCTGTTCAATACAGCCGGTACGGATTCCATCCCGGCCACAGATAACGATGAAGGGTTTGCAGCGTTTAAGTACCAGCAAACAGATGCCAATCTTTATGGTGGTGAGCTGATGCTGGATATTCACCCGCATCCGATCGACTGGCTCCATTTTGAGAATACTTTTTCTTATGTAAGAGCTACTACTGCTAACAGTACCGACTCTACGAAATATCTTCCCAATATCCCGGCGGCACGCTGGCTGTCTGAATTAAAGGGAAGATTTAAGAACGTAGGAAAAAGCCCGTTGAAGAATGCCTATATAGGTGTGCAGATGGATCTGAATTTTGCACAGAATGATGTGTTCTCTGCTTACGAAACAGAAACTCCTACTTCCGGTTATACCCTGTTTAACGCCGGGTTGGGCAGTGATTTTGTAAACAGGAAGAATAAAACGTTGTTCTCCCTGCATTTCGCTGTCAATAACTTAACGGATGTGGCTTACCAGAATCACCTGAGCAGGTTGAAATATGCGCCCATCAATGAGGTAACCGGCAGATCAGGTGTATATAACGTTGGCCGGAATTTCAGTGTGAAACTCGCAATTCCGATTGATTTTAAATAGTGTTAATGTTTCTTTTAAAAAGCTCCTGCATCTGCAGGGGCTTTTTTTATGCCGGCGGAATCTGTCATCCTGGTATAGGTAGCTTTGTTATTTTTTATTTTAAAGAAGATCTTCCGGGTTGCTGTGGGAAATGTATTGATTCCTACTACAGTATCCGTTCCCGTTATCATCAGCTGGGGGATGGGGATAACGGTATCGCCGGCATCAATGGCCCGCATATAATTAATGAGCCGCCTGCCTTCCCGGGTAATATGAATGGTTTGCATACCTGTTCCGGAATTCACAATAGCTGCCGTAATGCCTGCCGCCTCAAATACAGCGCTATCGCTGTTAGTATTCCCACTGGTAAGGGTAAAAGATACTGGCACTGCCTGCACATCCGCCGTGGTGGCAGTAGTAGATCCGGTTGGGGTTTTGGTGGCCGGCTGCTTGCAGCTCAGTAGTAAAACGGGGAGCAATAATAAGGTTCTTTGCACAATGAGTAACTGTTTGAAAAGATAAAGCTATTAAATTTTATGGAACCGGTCATAGCCCTACAACTATATATAAAGGTTACTTATGTATTAATTATCGCAGTAACATTATAATATTTAGTGATTTGTATAATTTTGCAGGGCTGAAGGTAAACTCCCTACGGGCGGGCTTGATAAGTAAAATCATTTTTCCGGTACAAATACCGGCTGGTTTTACCATTGATGTAAAATTTTGGTTGGAATATGGATAGATTTTGTAGTTTAGAGGATCATTACTTAAGTAAGTGTCAGATTGAATGTCCTGCCAGGAGGAACAGTTCCCTCAGTTTTCAAAAATTGGTTTTTGTATTAAGACTTTTCTGACCACCATTGGTTCAGATTTTGGTTGAAAAAGAAAGGGGCTGTTTTCACAGCCCCATATTATTTCAGTTATTTTGTTTTAATGTTGATGTGTGGGTTTATCCAGTGTTGCTGTTTCCTCATCATAGTACACAAAGAAATAAAGATAAATAGCTCTCGACAGCCGCATCAGCCATGGTTGTATCAGCACCAGCAATACCCCGTTCACACCAAGCCATATAAAAATGCTGTTATCTCTCCAGGTTAACCCAAAAAATAACCAGAACCAGATCAGGTTGAATACGCTGAAAGCTACTGATAAAGCGTAGCTAACATAGCCGGTTCCAAACCAGAACCCTGTCTCCAGCTCGTATTTTTGCCCGCATACGGGGCAGTTATCATACATGTTGAAGATCTTTGAAAACCTGAGATGAAACGGGTTTTGATCCCTGAACATATTTCCTTTCCTGCATCTTGGACATTTCATAGTCAGCATGCTGACAAAGTAATTAGGGCGCCTGGGCTGTTGTGTACTCATCCTGCAAAATTAATCAATTACTTCTTAGTCACCCAAAGTACCCTATACCGCTTCAGTTTTGCGCTCACCAATCTGTTGTCTCCACATGGCATAGTACAGGCCTTTTTCAGCCACCAGGTCTGCATGTTTGCCCACTTCCACGATATGTCCTTTTTCCAGTACATAAATACGGTCGGCATGCATAATAGTACTGAGGCGGTGTGCAATCATCACGGTAATATGTTGTTTGGTGGCCGTTACTTCACGCACTGTTTTGGTGATTTCTTCTTCTGTAATGGAATCCAGTGCAGATGTAGCCTCATCAAACACCAGCAGGCGCGGTTTACGCAGCAGCGCCCTGGCAATGGATAAACGTTGTTTTTCACCGCCGGAAATTTTTATACCGCCTTCGCCAATTACGGTTTCAAGTCCTTTGTCGGCCCTGGCCAGTAAAGAGTAGCAGGAGGCTTTATCCAGCGCTTCCATGACGTCTGCATCGCTGGCGCCGGGGTTTACAAACAACAGGTTTTCGCGGATGGTGCCTGCAAAAAGCTGGGTATCCTGTGTAACAAAACCCACCTGGTGGCGAAGGTCTTCCATGTCTACCTCGTTGGCATCCACCCCGTTATAGTAAATATGCCCTTCATTGGGTTTGTATAATCCCACCAATAGCTTTACCAGCGTGGTTTTTCCCGATCCTGAGGGTCCTACGAAAGCAATGGTTTCCCCCACGTTTACGGAGAAGTTCACTTTATCCAGCGCCTTGGTGGCCGCAGTGAGGTGCTTAAATCCTACCTGTTTGAACTGCAGTTCATCAATATGCGTCACCTTCACAGGGTTGGCGGGCATTTCTTCTACCGGTGTATTCAGGATACTCTGGAAATTCAGCAACGATACCTGTGCCTCACGGTAATTCAGGATAATATTGCCAAGCTCCTGCAATGGTCCGAAAATGAAGAAGGAATACAGCTGTAATGTCATCAGTTGCCCTATACTCACCACATCCCGGTAAATGTAAAACAGGAGCAGGAACAGGATGGCTGAGCGCATCAGGTTCACGAAGGTTCCCTGTACAAAACTGATACTGCGGATGCTCCGCACTTTTTTCAGTTCCAGCATCAGGATCTTCATGGTAGTGGAGTTTAAGCGCCTTATCTCCTGGTTGGAGAGGCCCAAACTCTTTACCAGCTCAATGTTCCGGAGTGATTCCGTGGTAGATCCTGCCAGTGCGGTGGTCTCCTTTACGATCGTTTTCTGTATCACCTTGATCTTCCTGCTCAATACACTCATCAGGATAGTAAGCAGGATACAGCCGGTAAGGTACACAAAGGGCAGGCTCCAGTGCACAGTGGTGGCGTATACCATCACAAACACCACACCTATCAGCGATACAAAAAGCACGTTCACAAAGGCGGTAATGAATTTTTCACAGTCAACCCGTACCTTCTGGAGAATAGCCAGCGTTTCGCCGCTGCGTTGGTCTTCAAACTGCTGGTAGGGCAGGCGGAGGGAGTGTTTCAGCCCATCAGTATACACCTGCGCGCCGAATTTCTGCACAATAACATTCACAAAGTAATCCTGGAATGCTTTGGCTATCCTGGATACCATGGCCACGCCTATGGCTGCAGCCACCAGTAGCAGTACGCCCGTAAGGTACTCGTTCTCCGGCCGGAATAATCCATCTTTAAAAGTTTTTGGATGAGAAGCGAACCTGTCAATGATCCATCCGAAGATCATAGGGTCCATCAGTGAGAAAAGCTGGTTAATACTGGCCAGAGCCATTGCTAATACGACCAACCATTTATATCTCTTCAAATAATGCAGTAATAGTTTCATATGTCCGTTTTCCTGAGGTGCAAAGTTACTGCATGTTGCCACATATTCCGGGGAAAAGTACTGGCTATTTTAGTCAAAAAACGTTAACTTAATAGTAAGTTCTTTGTAAAGACACAGGTGAGATATCTATTATCTAAATAAATCTCCACATATGAAAACGTATGATGAAAAACATATCAAAAACATCGTACTGTTAGGTGCACCCAAAAGCGGCAAAACTACCCTCTCCGAAACCATGTTATTTGAAGCCGGCATCATCAGTAAACGAGGCACAATTGAAGAGAAAAATACCGTGTCCGACTACCACGATATTGAGCATGAACGGGGAAACTCCGTATATGCCACCCTGATGCACACCGAATGGAAAGATTACAAGATCAATATTATAGATACACCCGGACTGGAAGATTTTATCGGGGAAGTAATTGCAGCTATCCGCGTATCTGATACGGCTGTTCTCCTGCTTAATGCCCAATATGGGGTAGAAGTGGGAACAGAACTGGTATGGGACTATGTGGATAAGTACCGGAAGCCCACCATACTGGCCGTTAACCAGCTGGATGCAGAACTGGCCAACTTTAATAAAACAGTGGAAGATGCCGTTAGAGTACTCGGCAGCCCTGTTACCATTATGCAGTACCCCGTTAACACCGGGCCGGGATTCAATGCCATCATCGATCTCCTGAAAATGACCATGTACCGCTTCCCGGAAGGCGGTGGTAAACCTGAAAAACTCCCTATCCCGGATAGTGAAAAAGAAAGGGCTGATCAGCTGCACAATGAGCTGGTGGAGAAAGCCGCTGAAAATGATGATACCCTGATGGAACTGTATTTTGAAAAAGGCAGTCTGGATGAAGATGAGCTTCGCCAGGGTATCAAGATAGGTATGCTCAATCATCATGTATTTCCCCTGTTCTGCTTATCCGCTAAAAACAATATGGGCAGCGGCCGCCTGATGGGATTTATCGATAATGTAGCCCCCGGCGCAGTGGAAATGCCTGCGGAAACCACTGCCGGAGGCAAACCTGTTCCCTGTGATCCTGCCGGTCCGGCAGGATTATTTGTTTTTAAAACTTTGCAGGAGCCGCATATCGGCAGACTTACCTATTTTAAAGTAATGTCGGGAGAAGTAAAAGGCGGTATGGAGCTGATCAACGAAGTAAGCAATACCACCGAGCGTATCAGCCAGCTGTTTATTGCAGACGGGAAAAACCGCAATAATATAGAACGCCTCCAGGCGGGAGATATCGGATGCACACTAAAAATGAAGAATACAGTCACCAACCAGACACTGGCAGAGAAAAATTTCCCCGGACAAATCACCCCTATCGATTTCCCTCCCCCCAAAGTACGCGTAGCCATTGAAGCGAAGAATAAAGCCGATGATGAAAAGCTCAGCGAAGTGCTGGCGGAAATTCATATGGAAGATCCAACGCTCCTGGTAGAGTTTAACCGCGAACTGAAACAGGTGATCCTTCACGGACAGGGAGAACTGCATTTACTCGTTACCAAATGGCGACTCGAAAATATCTATAAAATGCAGGTCGCATTCCATGCTGCGAAAATACCCTACCGGGAAACTATCCAGAAACCGGCTCAGGCCTCCTATCGCCACAAAAAGCAATCCGGTGGCGCCGGACAGTTCGGAGAGGTGTTTATGAAAATAGAGCCCTGGTATGAGGGTATGCCGCCCTATAAGGAACACACTGTGCGCGATTCTGAAGAAATAGCGCTGAACTGGGGCGGCAAGCTGGTATTCAATAATTGTATCGTTGGAGGCGCTATCGATAGCCGCTTCCTGCCATCTATTCTCAAAGGGGTAATGGAAAAGATGCAGGAAGGGCCACTTACCGGATCTTATGTACGCGATATCCGTGTAAGTGTATACGATGGTAAAATGCACCCGGTAGACAGTAACGATATCTCCTTTAAAATAGCCGGTATGATGGCTTTCCGCGAGGCGTTCCACCAGGCAGCCCCGCAATTGCTGGAGCCGGTTTTCGACCTGGAAGCAGTGGCCCCGGATGTAATGATGGGCGATATTATGAGCGAACTGCAAACGCATCGCAGCATTATAACGGGAATGGATACACTGAATGGTTACCAGGTCATCAAAGCACGCACGCCGCAGGCGGAAATAGATAAGTTGTTTGCTGCGCTGCGTAACGTTACCCAGGGAAAAGCCAAGTTAAAGTCCACTTTTGCTGAATACGCCCCCGTTCCTGCAGAAATGCAGCGGAAGCTGAGTGAAAGCTATAAAGAAGACCTGGGAGTGTAACCTCAGTTCCCCCAGTTCTCCCTGTCGAGGCTCCTGAACTGTATGGCTTCCGCCATATGCACAGGCTCTACACTGTGGCTTCCTTCAAGATCGGCAATTGTTCTGCTTACCTTCAGTATACGATCGTAAGCACGGGCAGAGAGCTTTAGCTGCTGCATGGCCCTACCCAGTTGCTCCCTGCACTTATCACTGATCACGCATACCGTTGCCAGCAAACGGCTATGCATTTGTGCATTGCAGTAAATCCCTTCATAACCGGCAAATCGCCCTGCCTGGATAGTCCTTGCGGCAATTACACGGTCACGTATATACGTACTTTTCTCTGCAGCATTGGTCGACGACAGGTCCGTAAATTTTACCGGTGTTACTTCTACATGAAGGTCTATACGATCCAGCAGCGGCCCCGATACTTTATTCAGGTATTCCTGTACCTGTCCCGGCGCACAGGAGCACTCTTTTTCAGGATGGTTGAAATACCCGCATGGGCAAGGGTTCATGGATGCCAGCAACATAAAGCTGGCGGGAAAATCGATAGCCGTTCTGGCCCGGGAAATAGTTACCTTTCTTTCTTCTACAGGTTGCCGCATTACTTCCAGCACCTTACGTTTAAACTCCGGCAGTTCATCCAGGAACAACACGCCGTGATGCGCGAGTGAAATTTCTCCCGGCTGAGGGATGCTGCCGCCGCCTACCAGTGCGGCATCGCTGATGGTGTGATGTGGAGAGCGGAACGGGCGGTGAGTGATCAGGGAAGAGTGCTCCGGTAGCTTGCCGGCTACGGAATGGATTTTAGTGGTTTCCAGCGCCTCCTGTAAGGTGAGTGGTGGCAGTATGGTTGGCAATCGCTTCGCCAGCATGGTTTTACCGGCTCCCGGCGGTCCTATCAGTATAGCGTTGTGCCCGCCGGCAGCGGCAATTTCAAGGGCGCGCTTGATCTGCTGCTGGCCTTTAACTTCACTGAAATCAATACCAAAGTCGCTTTGCGTGGAATAGAATTCATTACGCCGTGCTGAAACGGGGGTAAGACTGCCGGGATCATTCAAAAAATGAATGGCTTCGGAAATATGTGAAATGCCATATACTTTCAAACCATCTACCATAGCGGCTTCCAGCGCATTTTGTTTGGGCAGTATAAAGCCCCGGAAGCCATCTTTCAACGCCTGCATGGCTATGGGCAGTGCGCCTTTAACTGGTTGGATGGTGCCATCCAGCGATAGTTCTCCCATGAGCACATAATGCTCCAGGTGCATGGGCGAAACCTGTCCGGAAGCGGCAATAATACCGGCGGCAATAGGCAGGTCGTATGCCGCACCGGCCTTACGGATAGCGGCAGGCGCCATATTTACGACAGTCCGCGTTCTGGGCATGCGTAATCCCATACACTGGATGGTGGATTCAATACGCCGTTCGCTTTCCTTTACGGCATTGTCCGGCAGTCCAACGATAAATAATTTATTGCCTTTGGAAGATACGTTTACCTCGATGGTAATGGTAATGGCATTTACGCCAAGGATGGCGCTGCCGTAGGTTTTAACAATCATATGGATATCTGGGTTAACAGGTACGAATATAAGCATTTAACTGCAGGAAAACGCTGCCAGGCTCCGGCAGTTAAATGCTTCCTGTTATTTTATCTGCGTAAGCAGATCCAGTACCTTCTCTCTTTTCAGGATCAGGTAACCAATTTTTTCTTTGGCAATCCCGTCTTTCAGCAGGTAGGTAAAATGAAGGTCATCATCAATAACGGTCGACTCAAAATATTTGAACTGGATCCGTTTTTCGTTGTGCAGTTCTTCCGCTACTTCATACAGGTGGGTGGAAAGAATGAACAGGCAGTTGGTGCTTTGCAGGAAGCCCCTGATCACGGCCAGTGAGCAATTCCGGGCATCTTCCACATTAGTGCCTTTAAACATTTCATCGATCAGCACCAGCCAGTTTTTACCGTTGCTGATTTGCAGGATGGTGTTTTTGATGCGTTGTACTTCACTGTAGAAATAACTTTCTCCCTTGAAAATATTATCCTGTACCTGGATGTTACTGAAGATGCCATGGAAGAAGCTTAGCTCCATATCCTGTGCAGGCACGCCCATACCTATATGCGCCAGGAACACGGCCACTCCTGCGGCTTTGATAAAAGTAGTTTTACCGGCCATATTGGCGCCGGTAAGAAACATGAAATGAGCGGCTTCATCGAGCTTTACATCGTATGCCACCGGTTCGGGAAGGATGATATGATAAAGTTGGGTGGCTTTAATAACCGGTCTGCTGCTGCCGGAAAAAACAGGAAACTGCAGGTTAAAATGTTTGATGGCCTTGGCCATTGCATAGAAGGCATCCAGCTGCTGGTAAAGGGTTACCAGTTCCTGGATCACTTTTCTGTGTTTCTTCCGGATATAGTTATCATAACGCAGGATCTCCACAAAATTCAATTTACCTTCTTCATCTGCTTTTAAAATATCATAAAATTCTTTTCTGCTAAGCAGCTGCTGGGCTCTGTCCAGCAACACTTTCAGCACTGTTGGTGTTTCGTCGGAATTAAAGGCGTTAATAAATGTGCGGAAGCCTTTCAGTAATATCACCAGTTGTGTGAACGAGAATTTGATATAACCATAATCAGGCGCATAAATGGTTTTATTGAGCACTGCATGAAGGTACAGCGCGATGCCTTCAGTGCTGGAAATAGGCTCGATCTGTGCATCCATATAGTTTTCCACCACTACAATGGTGCCGTTGGAGATGATAGACGGCCAGTTGCTTTCCCGTTCCAGGATGTATTGCAATGCACGCTGCCTGTTCTTAATGGCATTGATGTCGGATAAAGGATTGCTGTACAGTTGTCGCAGGTATTCGCGGCCGCCGGCAGTGGTAGTAAAATCAAGGCGGTGGAACAGGGAGAATTCTTCGTCGCGGTTAAAAATAGACAGGTCGTAGTAGGATGTTTTGTCCAGTTGCATGCAGCATCATTTTGGTGAATATACGGTGGAAGATGCAAGGATAGAAAAATTCCATAAGAATTGAAAGGCTGTGCCGGCATTTCCGTAAATGCAGCCATCCCTGCTGCATTTACGGAAGCAGAATACTATCGGCTGAAAGCCAGTCGCTGCCCCAATACGTTCTCATTGAAAACGCCGTTGGCATAAGCGAGGTGCCCGCTTACGAAAGTATGTGTTACCGCAGCCGGGAAAGTATGACCTTCAAACGGGCTCCAGGCGCACTTATAATGAATATTCTCTTTATTTACATTCGTTTGTTCCTGCAGATCCACTATTACGCAGTCGGCATAATACCCTTCCCTCAGGAATCCTCTTTCTTTTATCTGGAAACAGATAGCGGGCGCATGGCTCATTTTCTCCACTACTTTTTCCAGGGAGAGATTACCTTTCTTTACATATTCCAGCATCAGCAGCAGGCTGTGTTGCACCAGCGGAACGCCGGAAGGGGCCTGCAGGTAAGGTTGTTGCTTCTCCTCCCAGGTATGGGGGGCATGATCCGTGGCAATGATATCGAGCCGGTCGTCCAGGAGGCCCTGCCAGAGCGCGGTTTTGTTGTCGGCCGATTTAATGGCCGGGTTGCACTTGATCAGGTTGCCGTATTGCGCATAATCGTCTGCGGTGAAGTGAAGATGATGAACGCATACTTCTGCCGTGATCCGTTTTTCAGCCAGCGGCAGCATATTGCCAAACAGCTGAAGCTCCCTTGCAGTGGAGATATGCAGGATATGCAGGCGGGCGTTGTGTTTCTGTGCAAACTGGATAGCTACCAGGGAAGATTCAAAACAGGCTTCCACATTGCGTATCAGCGGATGATCTGCAGCGGTAAGGCGATCCCCTTTTTCCCGCTGGTAGGCTTCCATATTGGCGCGGATAATCTTTTCATCTTCGCAATGGGTGGCAATCAGTAGCTCACTGTTGGAGAATACGGTTTCCAGGGTGAGGTAGTTATCTACCAGCATGTTCCCGGTAGAAGATCCCATGAATATTTTTACGCCGCAAACACTTTCTTTTTTGGCGTTTGTTTTCAGTATTTCTTCCACATTGTCGTTGGCGGCTCCCATAAAGAAGGAGTAGTTGGCCAGCGAATGTTGCCTGGCAATGGTATATTTATCTTCCAGCAGTTCCTGTGTGAGCGCGGCTGGTTTGGTATTGGGCATTTCCATAAAACTGGTGGTGCCGCCCGCCACCGCAGCGCGTGCTTCTGTATAAATATTGGCTTTATAGGTTAAGCCCGGTTCCCGGAAATGTACCTGGTCGTCTATAACGCCTGGCAGCAGGTGTTTGCCTTCCCCGTTAATTTCGGTGTAATTGCCGTTGATAGTGATATTCGGCGCTATTTTTTCAATGCGGTGGTCTTTGATCCATACATCCTGTACCGTAGTGCGCCCTTCGTTTACCACGGCTATATTCCTGATGAGGTAGTTTTGCATGGCGCAAAGGTAAAAAAAT
>NZ_DATCRD010000114.1:0-8849 GCF_036569185.1 Chitinophaga sp. | reverse complement strand
GCGGTATGTATTGATGAAACAGGTATGGCGAAAGTATTTGGAGTAAGTAAGGCTTATTTCATTTTGTCGGATAGTTTGAAAAAACCTGAACTTTGTGAACCGGGACAACCGCTGGAATGGAATCACAACGGCGAAGCGCTGAAGGTATATGAGATCCAGGCCAGCGATACCGGTAACGGCAGCTTCCAGGTAGCTGATTTTGATCCGGCTAAAGCCAGCGGCGGCGCCTGGTATTGGTGGTGGGTGGAAAAAGGACAGCTGAAGAAAAAAGCAATTTGATTATTCTATTAATAAAGTCAGATATGAAAGGCAGGTTTGGTATTTTATTTTTACTGGCGGCGTTTTTTGTTTTACCTGTAATGGCGCAGCAGAAGGCATCTTCCTATGTATTGGTGATCCATGGCGGAGCGGGCACTATTCTTAAAAAGAATATGACCCCGGAAAAGGAAGCGGCGTATAAATCATCATTGAAGAAAGCGCTGGAAACGGGGTATAAGATCCTGCAATCGGGTGGTAGCAGCCTGGATGCAGTAGAAGCTACCGTTAGGGTGCTGGAAGATGATTCCCTGTTCAATGCAGGCAAAGGCGCTGTGTTTACCCACGAAGGGCGCAACGAGCTGGATGCCGCTATCATGAATGGTAAAACGAAAGCGGCAGGCGCAGTAGCCGGCGTTACCACCGTGCGTAACCCCGTGAGCGCGGCAAGGGCCGTGATGGAAAAATCGGAGCATGTAATGATGGTAGGACCGGGCGCAGAAAAATTTGCCAAAGAAGCGGGACTGGAAATTGTAGATCCTTCATATTTCAGAACTGAAACACGCTGGCAGGGGCTGCAACAGGCCATCCGGGAAGATTCCCTGGCTGCGGCTAAATCCAACGCCTATACGAACCCTGAGAAGTTTGGCACTAAGAACAGGGATTATAAATTCGGCACCGTTGGGGCGGTGGCGCTGGATCAGCAGGGCAACCTGGCGGCGGCTACTTCCACCGGCGGTATGACCAACAAGAAGTACGGCCGTATTGGAGACTCGCCCATTATTGGCGCCGGTACATATGCGAACAACGAAACAGCGGCCATCTCCTGCACCGGCTGGGGCGAGTTTTATATCCGCAACGTGGTGGCTTATGATCTGTCTGCTTTGATGGAATATAAAGGACTTTCTGTGCAGCAGGCAGGTAATGCCGTGATAAAAAAAGTAGGGGATATGGGTGGCGATGGCGGTCTTATTGCGCTGGATAAAAGAGGGAACATGACCATGTCTTTCAATACCGAAGGCATGTATCGCGGCGCTGTTACGAAAGATGGTAAAATTGAAGTGGAGATTTATAAGTAAGTATTAAAATAACGAACGGATGCGGGGCGTAGTACCCGCATCCGTTCGTTATTTTCACTCCAGTGGTCTTTTGGGTGAGTCATCTTCTTCCAGTGTGTTCTGATTGATATCCTCGTCTGTAATATCCCTTTCTTCCAGCAGTTCATCTACCTGTACATCGTCCTCTTCTTCTTCCAATAAATCATCTGAAGTATCATCTCCCTGTCTTGATTGTTCATCCTGGTTCCCTTTGGAAGGCACCGGCTGTTGCTGCTGATTAATTACGTCGTCCGGTTGAAGTTCATCCTCACGGAGCGGCCCTGGCGTTTTAGGAATAGTGGTCATAAGCAATGGTTTTAGGATCACATCCCAAACATCACACCACTAAAAAACTGTTTGATTTACAACAGGGAATGAAAAACAGCTGCGTAAATAAATACACACTGAACGGGAATTAATTATTCATATACCACTTTACTGGTTTTAAAAACAGTGCTCCATTTGCTGATGAACCCGGCAGGAAGGGTTTCTGTTTTCTGTGCAATAAATACGGCATGAAAGGATTTGGGGCCCTGTATTACATAATACAGTTGCGATTCAGGGTTGCCTGCACCGGGTGTTTCCACTTTGAACAGCGCCCAGCGCCGTTGCGGGTTGTTTTCTTTTCCCAGCAGGGTAGTTTTTGCCTGCGAGGCATTTTTTGCTGCGGCTTCAGAAAAACTTTTTACAGCAAGATCAATGTTATTGACCCTGGCATTTTCCATGGTCATATTGTTGAGAAGCAGCGTCCATTGCTGTGGCGTTTCATCCGCAGGAAGGAACTGCCGGGTAGCGAGGTTATCCACCTCGGTATCTGTGATGAGGACCCATTTCACACCGGCCGGTAACGTTATTTTAAGGCGTTCTTTGCGGGCTGCCTTACCTGTTAGGAAAGAAGTGCCTACCTGGTGAAATAAGGGCGTATATGCGGCGGAAAACGGCAAAACCGTAGTGGCTGTGAGCAGGTAGGTTTTATTATCGGAGTAATCGATAAAAATGCTGGCGAAGAAAGTGTCGGGCCTGTTTTCCTCCACGTGTATTTCATCCAGCCAGATCATTCTTTTGCCATTGCGCACAATACTACCGGAGTCTACCAGTTTGAAATAGGGGTTGCGGCTGATATAGTACAACAGTTTTTTAGTAACGGCATCCACATTGGAACGGGGCTCATCAATCACATTAATATTGAAGTTTTCCGGTTCAAAACGGGAACTGTCGGCCGAAAGCCGCCTTGCCATCAGCTTCAAAGCAGGGATCTGTTTGCTTTTGGTCACCTGCCATCCTGCGGGAATTCCTACGGAGAAATGATTGGCCGTATCGCGGTAACTGAGCAGTTGCTGGCTCCGGGCAATAAAAGAAAGTAACATAAAAGCGCACAGCAAAACATATTTCATCTGGCTAATTTATATACAAATAAAACATATTTACATTGAAAAGATAAAGCCTCCGGTCGGAGGCTTTATCTTTTTGCGGGCTAACGTTCAACGGACTAGTATTTAAGGCAAGTACTATACGCGGTTATCACCAGGGTAACGCAGCCCGTAAAACCTTTCCTGGTTGAACTGGTCGTGGTTGTAGAAGTCGCTGTTACCATCGTTATATGCCCCGGGTGTTACAAATACATTCCTGATATCCTGTTCCATATCCGGTGTAACAGTCACTCCTTTTTCATAAAACGGCAGGATATTGATCTGCATATGGGAAACTTCCGGCAGGAGCACAGTATCATCTTTCCCGTGCAGGATGGCTACCCCGATGGGCAATAGCACCTTACGCTCAGAAAGCCCCAGGCGGTTACCTTTCAGATTTACTACCAGGTAGCGCACCCTGCGGGAAGCGGGGTTAAATAACAGGTCATCTACTTTTCCAAGTTTATTGCCGTGTAAATCTTCCACTTCCCATTGCCTGACATCGGGCTGACCATCGGCAACCTCAAAGCGGCTGCCGCTTAATTCTTCAAGACGATTAGCTTCAGTAATAGACATGGTAATATTTTTTTAGATGAAGAATCAGGATCATGGTTGCGCTGCGGTGGTATCTGTTGCAGGCGCAACAGTATGGGATACGCTATCCGTAGCAATAATAGTGTCCTGGCGGGTATGGTTACCACTACGCATCAGCAGGAACAGGATAGCGGCAATGATAACAAGTCCCAGGATGAGCCATAACCAGGCCAGGCTTCTCTTTTTAGGTTGAACTTCCAGGTGTGCCATAGTTGTGCATTTAAGGTGGAATAATTCCGGATATATTCAACCGGAATGGTTCATACCTTCATCCGGCAATCATTATACCAATGCATGCCAGGAAGATTAGAAAGAGGGGAATGGCTTATGGGTGGCTGGTTTCATGGAATCTGGCGGTGCGAAGACAGGGGGATTCAGCCATTTATTGCAGTGTCTTTTTTTTCTACGTATTGCGGAAATTATCCCGTGTAAATACTCACTGCTATTAGCAGCAAGCCAAAGTAATGCTCTTCTTTCAGCTCCCTGCGCAATACCTGGAGGGCTTTGCTCATATGCTTTTCCACTGTTTTTACAGAAATGCCCATTTCCTGTGCAATCGCTTTGTAGCCCAGGTTATCGTAGTAGCTGAGCATAAATACTTCCCGGCATTTTTGTGGCAAGGTATTAAGGCTGCGGGCAATCCGGGTTTTCAACTCATGTTGCTCCAGTTGAACCGGCTGTACCATTTCCTGCTGGTGCGCCTGCCTGATCAATACCTGGTGATGGTTTTCTTTCAGCAATTTATTGCGCAGCTGGTTGGACACTTTGTATTTAACGGCATTGTTGAGATACCCGCTGATGTTAACATCTCCGGGCAGTTCATCTCTCCTGAGATATAAACTGGTAAAAACATCCTGTATAATATCCTTCACCTGTTCACGGTCTTTCAGGATACGGAATGCCTGGTTACCGAGCGCGATAACTGTAGCCTGGTACAACCTCTCAAAGGCTTTGGTATCGCCGCTTTTGGCCTGTTGCCATAAGCTATCGCATGTATGTTGACCAGTGGAGCAGATAAGCGTTCAGTTTTACCCGCAAAGATATCTACCGGGTAAAAGTTTCTATGTTAACTTATAGTAAACAACTTTTCCAATGTTAACTAAATATGAATTTCGCCTTTTTTGAGAAAATGGAGTGGGGGTAAATGCAGCTTTATGTGATAAGTATAGCAAACACCCATACTGATGACGCCATCGCGCCTGCAATATTTACTGGACCGATACCTGAACGGAACTGCTACGGAAGCGGAGCAGGCAGAGTACGATCATTGGTATGAGCAACAGCAAATGCCGGAAACAAACGCCTTCACTGCTGATGAAAGAAATGAAATGTATGCCGTTATAGCATCCCGTATCAAACGCAAAAACCGGGTGGTATACCTGCGCAGGGCAGCAGCTGCTGCCGCTGCAATAGTGATTGCTGCAGGTGCGTGGTGGATATTCCGCACCACATCGCTACCCGTGCAAAAAGTAGCTGTAAAGCAGCAATCGGCGCAGCCCGACAGCACGGTCATTGCCAATAGTAATAACGCTCAGCGGATGCTCCATTTACCGGATGGCTCGCAGGTAATATTATTTAAAGACGCGGAAATCCGTTTTGCCGCTCCGTTTGGTGCAAAGAACAGGATAGTGCGGCTACGGGGTAAAGGATATTTTAATGTTGCCCCCAATGCTCCTATGCCATTTACGGTATGGAGCGAAGGGGTATCCACCACCGCATTGGGAACCAGTTTTACCGTTACAAACAAACAGGGAGAAGTAAAAGTAATACTGCATACCGGGAAAGTAATGGTGAAAGCCAATGAGCAGGTGCGCTACCTCACACCAGGCCAGGCGCTTGTTTGCAATACGGCTACCGGGATGGCCCGTTTACAGTTTACTGCTTACAAAGCACCTGCTGCCCCGGCCATCGCCTATGGCGCTTTACGTGGCTTTGCCGCTACATTTGACCAGGCGCCGTTATCCGGCGTATTTGATACTATTTCCAGGGGATATCATGTGAACATACAGCTGAAGGCAAACACCTTTAACGATATCGTCTTCTCCGGGGTGATCCGGGACACCGATTCACTTGCCCAGGTGCTGCACCGTATCGCAATGCTGCACGATTTGAAAATTACATCAACAAATACAGGTTACCGTATAGAAAGAAATCATTAACTAAATATTTGCGCATTATGACACATCGCTACCTGCTAGTGAAGGGCAGAGCTTTGCCCGTGAACCAATCCAACAGGTTCCTTCATGGCTGTAAATTTATCAGCCTGTTGTTCCTGATGGCTTTTATCAACCTGCTGCCGGCACAGGCGCAAAAGAGAACATGGATCAAAGGTTTAATTGAAGATGAAAAAGGACAGGCCATACCAGGCGCATCTGTACAGCTGAAAAGCGGGCCCGACAGCCTGAAGAGTTTCGCCATCACTAACGAAAAAGGTGTATTCACTTTTGATGATTCCCATGTGCAGGGGCCCTTTGTGTTTACCATTGCCTATGTGGGTTATGTAACACAGGTGATCACCAAAAGCAGTATGGATCCGCAAAAAGAACAATCGCTTTACGTGGTAATGAAAGAATCTTCAGCGGCGCTTGGTGAAATAGTAGTGGTAGGTTATGGTACCCAAAAGAAGATCAATCTCACCGGTGCGGTAGACCAGGTAGGAAAAGAAGTATTTGAGAACAGGCCCATGACCAGCGCTACCAAAGGCTTACAAGGGGTATTGCCCAACCTGAATATTCGTATTACAGATGGTAAGCCCATCCGCGGCGCTACCTATAACGTGAGAGGCACCACCTCTATCGGTGCAGGCGGCAGCGCATTGGTGCTTATTGATGGCGTGCCGGGAGATCCGAATCTGTTAAACCCCAACGATATTGAAAGCGTGACCGTATTAAAAGATGCGGCTTCCGCCGCGATTTATGGCGCCCGGGGCAGCTTTGGCGTAGTGCTCATCACTACAAAAAATCCTGCTAAGAATAATACACAACTTACTTATTCCAGTAATTATTCGCTGAACGACCGCACCGTTAAACCCAACTTTGTGACTAACGGTTACGAGTGGGCCAAAAATTTTGATGAAGCCTATTACGCGTGGAACGATTATAAGTCGCACCCCGCTAAAGCCAACAGCGTATTCCCTTTTTCACTGGACTACCTCGATGAGCTGAAACGCAGGAACGACGATCCTTCCCTGCCCAAAACAGATATAGATCCCGCTACAGGCAACTATGTGTATTATGGAAATACGGATTGGTTCAAAGAGTTGTATGCAGATCAGAATCCTGGTACAGAACAAACCCTGTCGGCCTCCGGCGGCAATGCCAAATCGGAGTATTACCTCTCCGGAAGGTATATGTCGCAGCACGGGATTTTCCGTTACAATCCCGATAAGTTCAAAATGTATAACGTAAGGGCAAAAGGAGCGGTAAGGCCGTTCGACTGGCTGAAGCTGGAAAACAACTTCGATTTTTCCCAACGCACTTATTTTTTTCCTATCCTCAATCATCCCAGCAATACGCCGGTATGGAGAAGGATTTCGGATGAGGCGTTTCCCATTGCCATGCTAAAGAACCCCGACGGTTCGCTTACTGAGAACGCCGCTATTGTATTCGGTAGTTTTTTAACGGGAAATAATTACTCCGATCAAACGCAGCTGATGCTGAGAAATACTTCCCGTTTTACCACTTCTTTCCTGCATGATAAACTGCATGTGAACGGCGACTTTACTTATGCCTACACTTCCAGCGTGGAAACCCGTTTGTATACGCCGGTGCCTTACAGCAAGGCGCCCGGCCAAACGCTTACCCGCGGCGAAAGCAAAATGAATGAAGAGAATGATCGCACTACTTACACAGGTATGAACCTGTATGCGGACTATGAACATCGTATCGAAAAAAATACTTTCAAATTACTGGTAGGGTACAATTATGAAAACACCTTGTTCAAATCAAGGTATTACCAGCATGATGGGTTGATCAATCCGGGTATGCCCGATTTTTCGCTGATGAATGGCCTTAACTATGTACTTACGGGCGGCGGCTATGAGTGGCGTACATTGGGCGGTTTCTTCCGTGTAAACTATAACTACGATGAACGTTACCTGCTGGAAGTGAATGGCCGTTACGATGGTTCTTCCAAATTTCCCGAGTCCCAGCAGTTTGGCTTTTTTCCTTCTGCTTCTGCCGGGTGGCGCGTATCGAAAGAGAAGTTCTGGAACGTATCGCCTAAAGCAGTAAGCGATTTAAAGCTCAGAGCTTCCTATGGCGCGCTGGGTAATGGTAACGTAAACCCTTACCAGTTCCTGCAAACAATGACCGTGAGCAAACTGCAGATGGCCATCAATGGAGTGATTCCTGATTATACACAACAACCTAATGTAATTCCTAATGGTCTTACCTGGGAAAAATCCACTACGCTGAATGGCGGTATCGATGTATCGTTGCTGAACAGCCGGTTAAAGGTTTCCTTTGATAAATATACCCGTAACACCACTAATATGTTTACCGTGGGATTACCTGTTCCTGCTGTGTTTGGGGCCAGTGTGCCGAAAGGTAACTATGCCGATCTGAAAACAAAAGGCTGGGAATTATCCGTGAACTGGTCCGACCAGTTTAAGGCCGGCAGCAAACCTTTTGCTTATTCCCTTGGCGTGGTGTTGTCTGATTACCAGTCGTACATTACCCGTTTCAATAATCCCAATAAGCTGATCAATACCTATTACGAAGGTATGCGTGTGGGAGATATGTGGGGTTTTGTGAACGATGGTTATTTCCAGAGCCAGGATGAAATTGATAAGTACGATGTAGACCAGTCTTTTATCCGTGTATCCAATGCCAACAAACTGTTGCCGGGCGATATCCGTTTCAAAGACCTGGATGGGAATAAGAAAATAGACCAGGGCGATGGCACCGTAGGTAACCCGGGCGATCAGCGGGTGATTGGCAACACAGAGCCGCGTTATGCCTTTGGTATTACCGGTAGCGCCAACTGGAATAATTTTTTCCTGAGCTTTTTCTTCCAGGGTATTGGTAAGCGCGACTGGTGGCCGGGCACAGATGCTTCCCTTTTCTGGGGACAATACAACCGACCTTATAGCTGGATGCCACAGGAGATCATGGATAACCGCTGGTCGGAAACCAACCCGGATGCTTACTTCCCCCGTTTCAGGGGATACACGGCGCTTAATTCCAATGCAGAGCTCACCGTACAGCAATCGAAGTATGTGCAGCATGTAGCCTATATCCGTTTAAAGAACCTTACCGTTGGCTATAACCTGCCACAGGAATGGATTTCAAGGATCAAAATGAAAAATGCGAGAGTGTTCTTTACAGGTCAGAATTTGTGGACATGGTCGCCCTTATACCGTATCATGAAAACGCTGGACCCTGAAGTCATTGAAGGCTCTGATCCGGAGCTGAATAACAATGCTGCAGGTATTGGCGCGGGTAACGGAATGGCATACCCGATGCTGAAAACATATACCGTTGGTGTAAGCGTA
>NZ_DATCRD010000113.1:0-13123 GCF_036569185.1 Chitinophaga sp. | reverse complement strand
ATAGAGGTACAACCGGTTAAACAGGCCATGGCTACTATTAATACACGTTTCTTCATTTCATTCTTTTAATATCCGGGATAATTTTATCAATAATACCTGCATTTTTTCATAAAGGTTGGGTAGCCAGAAAAAAATATTTTTTCCCGGGCTACCCAACCATCGGCTGCCACAAGGGGGTATTATCATCAAACAGAATAATATGAAAGCATTTACTATTACATCCGCATTTGTGGCCCTCGCGGCAGCCGCCCTCCTGTATTCCTGTAAAAAAGAAGAAAGCACCGAACCAACGGGCTGTGGTATCAGCATGACCGGGCTTTCCGGATCCTATAAATTAACGGCGTTACAATATAAGGCAAGTGCCACGGCTGCCCCGGTAGATTACCTGGCGACTATGGAGGCTTGCGAAAAGGATGATATCCTTACATTGAAAAGCGATGGTACCTATGATTATAATGATGGGGGAACCGTTTGCTCACCCACAACGGCGGGGCATGGCACCTGGCAGGTGAAAGGAAATACCTTAACCAGCGATGGCACTTTAAATGGTACGTTAGCCAGCTACGACTGCAAAACAATGGTCTATTATGTAGAAAATTCATTGGTAGAGGGAGATAAGCTGACCTTTACTATGGTAAAGCAGTAGACAAAGCGCTGGGTTACCGTTGTAAATCGGCGCTTCCTTTTGGCTACAACAATGTACCTTTCGGCTACATTCAATTTGTGATTCCGGTGGATTTTTGTACCAACAAAAGAATCACATATGAATATCGTACTCACAGGCTCATTGGGCGACATTGGAAAACCGCTCACTAAAGAGCTGGTACAGAAAGGACATTCGGTAACCGTTATCAGCAGCAGTCCCGAAAGGCAGAAAGACATTGAAGCGCTTGGCGCAAAAGCCGCCATTGGTACCATGGAAGACGCCGGTTTTTTATCCGCCACCTTTAAAGGGGCTGATATAGTGTACCTGATGGAAACATTAGACGCTGCCGGCGGCTTCTTTGACCCGGAAATTGATTTCATCGCCACCATCAGCCAGATCGGCCGCAATTATAAACAGGCGGTTGAACAATCAGGCGTAAAACGAGTAGTGCATCTCAGCAGCATTGGCGCGCATATGAGCGAAGGAAATGGCATCCTCGCTTTTCACTACAATGTAGAAACTATCCTGAAGCAATTGCCTGATGAAGTTTCTATTAAGTTCATGCGCCCTGTTGGCTTTTATACCAATACGTTCTCGCTTATCCGGAACATAAAGGCACAGGGAACTATTGTCTCAAATTATGGTGGCGACAAAAAGGAACCCTGGGTGTCGCCCCTGGATATCGCGGCGGTTGTTGCGGAAGAAATGGAAAAGCCCTTTGCCGGCAGAACCATCCGCTATATTGCCAGTGATGAAGTCTCGCCAAATGAAGTAGCTGCCATATTGGGGGAAGCCATAGGTAAGCCTGATCTGAAATGGGAGGTGATCTCCGATGCGAAGCTCCTGGGCGGCTGGCTGGCTGCGGGGATGAATGTACAGGTAGCTAAAGGCTTTGTAGAAATGCAGGCAAGCCAGGGGAGTGGCGTGCTGTATGAAGATTACTACCGCCATCAACCTGTATTAGGTAAGGTAAAGCTGAAAGAGTTTGCAAAGGATTTTGCGGCGGCGTTTAATAAAGCATAACCTGCCTTAATTGAGCTAAACCAATTTGTGCATTTACCTGGCAACGCTTAATAAGGCATAGCTCTGGTCAATTGAACATTGAACTAAGACTTGTACTTGCCTGGCGCCACGTTCAATAAATATAACTCAGCCTTAATTGCCCACAAATGGCGCCATGATGCACGGGCGCACCAGCGCCATTTGTGAGCAATTATTGGTGTAACTTTATGGGGATATTAACAGCAAAGAGTATGACGAATATAAAAACCCAACGGGTTAAAACGATCAGCGAATTTCACCAGCTCAGAGGGTTGCCCAAGCCGGAACACCCCTTGATCAGCGTAGTGGATTATGCGGAGGTGAAACGCCCGCCTGATATAAGCAGCACCAACTGGGTGTTCGACTTTTACCAGATCTCCATTAAACGGTGCATGAATACCAAAATAAGATACGGGCAGCAGGAATATGATTTTGATGAAGGCGTGATGTTCTTTATTTCACCTAACCAGGTATTCAGAATTGAACCGGATCCCAACGCCACCACAGAACGCTCCGGATGGATGCTACTGATCCACCCGGATTTTTTCTGGAACACCTCCCTGGCGAAAACCATTCAGCAATACGAATACTTCGACTACTCGGTAAACGAGGCGCTATTCCTTTCCGATAAGGAAGAATCGACTATCAATCATATCATCCATGCCATCCGGCAGGAATATCATTCCAATATCGATCATTTCAGCCAGCAGATCATTATTTCACAAATAGAAACGCTGTTGAGCTATGCAGAACGCTTCTACCACCGGCAGTTCATCACCAGGAAAATCACCAATCATAAAATTTTGAACAGGCTGGAAGAACTGCTGTCGGATTATTTTAAAGACGACGACCTGGCCGTGAAAGGATTGCCCACTGTGCAATACATCGCACAATCATTAAACGTTTCGCCCAAGTACCTGAGTAACCTGCTAAAAGTGCTGACAGGACAAACCGCGCAACAACATATCCATGAAAAACTGATTGAAAAAGCAAAGGAGAAGTTGTCGACTACTGATTTGTCTGTTAGTGAAATTGCCTATGAGCTGGGATTTGAGCATCCGCAATCCTTCAGCAAACTATTCAAAAGCAAAACGGACCTTTCCCCGTTGGAGTTCAGGGCGAGTTTTAACTAACGTGGATTTTTGTCTGACTCAGGGTTATGATGATTATACTGATTGTCTGGATTTGATCACTGGAATTATAATGGATTAGGGGAGATATAAGCGATATTCGCCCATATCTCCCCTAATCCATTATAATCCGAAAAATAAACTCAGGGAAAATCAGTATAATCCTCATAACCCTGAGTCAGACAAAATCCGCGACAAAATCCGCACTAACTCTTCTGCGTTTTTCCGCTGAGCACAAACAGAATTGAGCCTAAAACGACTAACCCTATTTTAATTCCCCACGCAGGGCCTTCTCCCCATTTATAGATCCACATTAGTATTCGGGGCACATGGTTAAAGAAACCGGCAACAATGGATAAAAGGCCAAAAATCACTAAAAGGGATGCTATCTTCTGCATAGTAGGGTTGTTTATAGAATGAATAATGGTTGATGTATTACATGAGGAAACTGAACTTGTCTTCGAACATAGGACCAACAACAGGTACAGGCTTTTTGCGACCATTCACTGCATTGATGATGCCAAGCACCCACAATGCCAGTATGGCGATGTTCGCATACACTACAACAGACAGGGAGGGTACAATACGCACAACAATGTTAATGGCCGCACCCAGGATAAAACTGATGATAGCAATGCCTAACGATTGCTTCAGGTGATAGGTGACGAAAGGATCACGTTCTTTGTCTTTGTACTGGAAAAATGCAATCAGCCATCCGATAATGGTGATGTAGGAAATGATAGCCAACGTTTTCTTGTCCATGCTGTATTCGTTTTAGATTGTTAATTTGTTACAACAAAATTACGACCAGCAGGAAGGGTTTCTTATCCCTGAAATCAGCTAATTTTTATATCAATCCAAATTGTGTGGCAAATTTTATAACGGCTGTCATGGTGTTTACATCAAATTTATCCATGAGGTTTTTACGGTGACTTTCAACTGTGTGGCTGCTGATAAACAGTTGTTCGGCTATCTGTGTGGTGGTAAGCCCTTTGCTTACCAGCGACAGGATCTCTTTCTCCCTGCGGGTGATCTTTGGAATTTCTGTAAGCTCGCCTTCCTGAACCTGGCTTACAATATTGCGCGATGCACGGCAAAGGTATATTTCCCCCTTCAGGGCCGCGTTGATGGCCATGATGATTTCATCGCCCACAGCGTTTTTCAGCACATAACCATTGGCGCCACTGTTAAGCACATTCTTGATTACAGGACGTTCGTTGTGCACGCTAAGTGCAATAATGCGTACATCTTTATCATTTTTACGAACCTGCTGGCAGAGGTCTATTCCATTGATGTCCGGTAAATTGATGTCGAGCAGCACTACATCCGGCGCCAGTTCTTCAATGGCCTGCAGCCCCGCTTTGCCGGTATCGAAGCAACCGGCCACGGTTACATCTTCCTGGCGCGACAACAAGTTCTTCAATCCTTCCATTACAATAGGGTGGTCATCTATCAGCAATACTTTTATCATACACTAAGATCATTTTACAATACATTCAATATTAAATGCCGCACCGGTTCCGGGGGCAGATGCTATTTCAAGGGAGCCATTCAGCATTTCCACGCGCGACTGGATATTGGCCAACCCTGCGCCTTTCAGCGATTGGAGATGCGCTGTGTCAAATCCTTTCCCATCGTCTTCCACTACAAGGAAAAGCTGGTTGTCGCGCTGCTGCAGCTGTACCAGGATCTGCGAGGCGGCCGCATGTTTCACGGCGTTATTCACCAGCTCCTGGACAATACGGTACAGGGTTACCTGCCTGCTGGCGCTCATGTTGTTCCGGTAATTATATACCTGGCAGGAAACGGGCACGCCGGATTTTTTAAGCCCGTTACAGTATTCTTTGATAGCTTCTCCCAGCCCGTATTTGATCAGTACTTCCGGCATCATGCTCCTGGCTATCCTGCGCAGCTCGTCCACGGCGCTGTCCAGGTGATGCATGGTTTTATGTACAATGGTTTGCTCAGGCGATGTTGTTCCCTGCCTGTGCAATGCAGACAGCTCTATTTTTACGCCGGAGAGCAGCCCGCCGAGGCCATCGTGCAAGTCGCGGGCGAGACGGGTCCGTTCCTGTTCCTGGCCTTCCAGCATAGCGGAAAGTACAGACATGCGATGCGCCTGTTTGATCTGGTCCAGCTCCAGGTTGTGAAGGAGCTGCTTCTGTTTAAGGGCGTCCGACCGTTGCCTGAAAGCATAGTACAGGAACGCGGCTGCAAGGAACAAAGCAATGGTAAGCGCGGAATATATCTTATTGAGCTTCCTGTTATAGGTAAATCTTTCGCCCATTGTTTTCAGCTCCTGTTCGCGTTTGGCGGTTTTGAAATTGGCATCGGTAAGCGCCTTTTGTTGCACCTCCGCTTCATATTTTGCATTGAGCAGCGATTGGTCTTTCAGGATGGCTGCATATTTTGCGGCCAGTAATGCCTGGTCTTTCTGCCCGGAAAGATACCTGGTGCGGATCAGTTCCCGGTTCCGCTGTTCCGCGAGTAACCGTATCTGCAGCAGGTCCTTTTCTTTACGGGCCATTTCATATTTGGCTTCCAGGTCCTTGGCTTTGCTCATCTTCTCCCCGTCAAATAACTCTTTGTACATATTCATGTACTGTTTGTAGTTGAAAAGCGCCATGGAAGTATCTTTCTTCAGCTCGTAAGCCGCTGCCAGTCCGAGGTACGATTGGGAAAGGTTGTATTTATCATAAAGAGGATCCTGTACGGAAGTGGCAATGGCCTTGTTGTAATATTCAATAGCCTCGTTGTAGTCGCCGCGGTTATGGGCCATATCGGCCAGGGTGTTATATACGCCGGCTTCCACCACGTATTGTTTAGTTATCCTGCCTTCTTCCAGCGCTATATTGTTGTAATAATCGATACTGTCTTTATTGGCGGCAGTTGCAGGCATATCTTCTGCAAAAATACTGGCCAGCCCCGCAGCGGCGAAAGGAATATCGCTGGGGTTGATGAGCCGTTGCCGGTTGGCCCGTGCAATATTGAGCGCATAGCGTATATAAAACAGGGCAGAGTCCAGCGCTGCCTGTTGGGAATTGTTGCCGCGGTAAACATGGATGAAATAGGAGCCCCTTTCCTGGTTGGCGCTGATCAGCTTTTCCAGCGCGCCCAGTTTATTGGCGGCGGCCAGGGAGAGCCGGGTATATTTTTCTACATTCACCAGGTCGTACCACCTGAAGTAAACGCCTGCCAGCTCCGAATAGATAGCTTGTTTGTATTTTAAAGCATCCGGTTCATTTTCCAGGATATCGAGGGCCTGCTGTAATGTGTGAATGCCTTCTGTTTCTTTATGCGCGCGGATTTGCAGCCATGCTTTCATGTATTGCACATATCCTTTCATCAGGTTGCTGCGGGACCGGGCTATGTAATAGTGGGCGCTGTCCAGGCATTGGTAGGCGGCGTTTTCATCTCCCATAATAAAATAAGAGGCGGCCATCATGCCATAGGTATGGGCGCGATACTGGCCGTCTTTCATAGGGGCGGCCATGGCCAGGGAACCACGCAGGATACTCATGCCTTCCTTCCAGCCGGTGTTGAAGAATACCACCTGCCCAAGTCTATCCATGGCGTCTATACGTTTTTCCAGTGGCAGCTGTGGCTGGGTTATTATGTTACGAAGCGAGTCGGCCAGCAACTGTGCGCTGCTGCCGGTGGAGGCAACAAGCAAGGTGATAGTGCATATGATACGATACAGCAGGTGCATGGTTTTTTGAATCAGCTGCAAATTTACAATTGTCACGGAATTAAAAATGGCTGATTTCCGGGATATCTGTACCTGGCTTCTGCAGCTACTTTTGCCTTATCAAATCATGAAAACTGAAACAAGATGAAAAAAGTAAAAGCCATTTTCGCCCCCATCTGTATTGCAGCCGTTAGTACGCTGATTGTAAGCTGCGGTTCATCGCTGAACCCTGTTGAGTATAATAATAAGCTGATGTCTGTGATGAATGAGCAGGAAAAACATATGAATGAAATGAATTCTGCGATGGTGAGCCAGGACTTTGCGAAAGCGGAATCAGTGCGTAAAACCTGGGCAGAGCAGCTGGATAAATCCATTACAGAAGTGAATAAAATAGAAACCATTAATGAGGACGGGGGCTTGAAACCTGCCGTGGAACAGGGATTGAAAGAGTATAAGAAGATTGCGGATGAGGGCTACAAAGAACTGATAGGATTGAGAGTAAAAGAAAAAGGGGGCGATACTACCGTGCAGCCACAGATCCAGGCTACGCTAAACAGGATCAATCAATCGTTTGATGCTATCGGGGGAAACATAAATAAAGCCAGCGACGCATTTGAAAAGAAACACAGCGGCCATTAATATTGTTAGAAGAACCGGGGCTGGCCAAAAGCAATTTTTGCTTTTGGCCAGCTTTTTTTTGGAAGATGTTATCGTTAATCCCCTGATACCTGCCCATATATTGGTTGAAAAATTGTACATTGCCTGCACAACCGTATCGAGAGTCCGTATCATATCTGAAAAACGATGAACCTGGCCATATCCAACAGAGGCAAGCTTATTGCCTGTTTTACTATGTCTGTGCTATCCTGTTGTCTGATGGCTTTTACCGCTCATGCGCAGCTGAAAGCTGATTTTACCGCTGATAATACTGCCGATTGTGGCTTGCTGGTTACCACGTTTACTGATCATTCTACCGGTAATCCTGTATCCTGGCAATGGGACCTTGGTAATGGATTTACATCTACCGAACAAAATCCGCAAGCCTCTTATGTTACTGCCGGCAGTTATACCGTTAAGCTGACTGTAACAGACGCTACCGGCGCCACCAATACCATTATCAAAACTAATTTCATTAATGTATGGAGTAAGCCAAAGGTGAACTTCAGCGCCACGCCTCCCAGTGGCTGCGCCCCTTTTACTACTACCCTTACCGATAAATCCGACCCGGTAGATGGCACCATCACCCAATATGCCTGGGACTTTGGCGATGGGTTTGATGGCAGCGGCAGCAGCATTGCACATACCTTTGACCGGGCCGGCGATTACGCGGTCAC
This sequence comes from Chitinophaga sp., assembly GCF_036569185.1. Classification (GTDB taxonomy): domain Bacteria; phylum Bacteroidota; class Bacteroidia; order Chitinophagales; family Chitinophagaceae; genus Chitinophaga. Next base: position 5,284 of record NZ_DATCRD010000113.1, on the reverse strand, counting down.
ATTAACGGTGACTAATAGTCACGGCTGTACGAATTTTCTCCGGCGGGAAAAAGCAGTACAGGCATTACCCGCCATCAGGGCGGATTTTACAGTGGCCCGGAAAACCCTTTGCCAGGCGCCGGCCGACGTGGCTTTTACCAATACCTCTACCGGCAGCGGCACCCTCAGCTATCTCTGGAAGTTCGACGATGGCGCTACTTCTACATTAAAAGACCCGGGGAAACATACTTTCACCACTGCCGGGAAGCATAGTATTACCCTTACCGTAACAAATGAACTGGGTTGCTCGGATACCAAAATTGTGAGCGATATTAACCTGGCCAATTATAACACCGATATAGAAATACCAACGCTGGTATGCGCCACCAAGGCCAACAGGTTTACCGCTGTAACTACCGGTATTAAGCCAGACAAATATGCCTGGGAGGTGAATGGCCAACCCTTTGGCGGAAACGCTTCCGCCATTGCCTATACGCCTGCAGCTGCAGGCCCGCTGACAGTGAAACTAACCGCTACATACGGGAGCTGCACCCAGGTGGTGGAGAAAACGGCCACCGTGAATGCCTCACCGGTAGTGAATCTCACCAGTGATAACAAACCTTCCTGCACGCTGCCGCTTACCATCCATTTTAACAGTAACTCATCCGGCGCAACCGGCTGGCAGTGGACTTTTGGCGATCAGCAAACCTCTACGGAGCAAAATCCTGCGCATAGTTATACCGCTGCGGGTGTTTATAAAGTAAGCGTGGTGGCTGCCAACGCGGCAGGCTGCCAGATCAGGAGCGAGGCAGACATCCCCGTGATACAAACCCTGATCACCGCCACCGCTAAGGGCGCCAGCGGATGCGAAGGCATTTCCCCAACATTTAGCGCCACCAGTAACAGCAGCGACCTGGTAGCCACTTACAGCTGGGATTTTGGAGATGGGTCTGCAAAGTCAACAGCAGCCAGTCCTACACATGTGTATCCCAAAGAGGGCAGGTACCCGGTAACGCTTACCTATACTACCGTAAACGGATGTACGGGAACCGTGAAATGCCAGCAGGATGTAACCGTATACCGTAAACCAACGGTAGATTTTTCCTCGCCCGAAAGCCCAAAGGTCTGTGGTAATACCACGGTAAATTTCAAGGACCAGTCGGACATAGGCGATAAATGGGTATGGAACTTTGGCGATGGCGCCATCAGCCAGGACAACAGCCCAACGCCTAAGCATAGTTACTTAGCGCCTGGCCTGTACGATATTACCCTCACCGTTTCTAACGGCACCTGTAGTAATTCCCTGACTAAAAAGCAATATATAGAAGCTACGGATCCTTTCCCACGCTTCACTATTGCTAAGGCTGACTGTAACAACCGTCTTACAGCAACATTTATCGAAAGCTCCACCAAGGCCACCTCCTGGAAATGGGAGTGGGGCGATGGCACAGATACGGCCTACACTACACGAAGCGCGAGGATTACTCACACCTACCCTAAAACAGGTAAATACAAAGTACGCCTCACGGTGTCCGATGGCATCTGTACCACCATGCTGGAAGGAACTGCCGACATGATTGCCGCTTCACCTGTTGCCATCACTGCAGATAAGAGCACCTTATGCAGCAGCGACACGGTACATACAAAGATCAGCAGCTATAACCCCGATATCTACGGGGTGAACGGGTATGCATGGCAGGCTAACGGGAAAGCCTATCCCGACAGCACGCTTACCAGCTATCCGTTTACCAACCTGGCGCCCGGTAAACAGGCTTTACAACTGGTGGCCATTAACAGGGTAGGGTGTACCGACAGCAGCAATGTGGTGAATGTAGCGGTGCGTGGCCCATTGGCGGGGTACAACCTGCCGTCAAATGTGCAATGCCGCGGCACGGTGGTTACCTTTACAGATGCTACCGACCTTACCTACAGTAGCGGCGTGGCAAAATGGGAATGGGACTTCGGCGATGGTACACCTTCGCAAACCTTTACAGCGCCGCCGTTTACACATGTTTACGACACCGCCGGCTATCGTTTCAAACCGGTATTGAAGGTGACTGATAAAGAAGGCTGCTCAAATGTTTACTCCGGGAAAACACTGCAGGTAAATGGCCCCAACGCAGATTTTGTGGCAGATAAATACGTGGTAACACCCGGTACCAATGTTACCTTCACCAACCAATCCACTGATATAGGGGGCACTATAGCCACAGTGCGCTGGAATTTTGGTAACGGAACCGGTTCTTCAACTACGCCAAAGGCGGTGGTGAACTACGCTAATTTAGGTGTATATAAAGTACAGCTGCGCATCACTGATAACAATGGTTGTAAAGACACCACGGAAAAAGAGATCAAGGTCACCAAAACAGGTGCTGCCTTTACTTATACTTCCTCCTTTGTTGATGGCAGTAATTGCGCCCCGATGTTGTTCCGCTTCACTAATAAGTCTTTTAACTATACCAGCTCCTTCTGGGATTTTGGCGATGGCAGTACCTCAGACCAGGCCAACCCGGTGCATACCTATACGCTGGCCGGCCAGTATAAGGTAACTTTAAAAGTAAAGGGAAATAATGGAGATGAAGACCAGGTAGAAGAAACCATCGTGGTAACGGGACCGTTTGCAGAAATCATGGCCAGCACGCAGGGCGGCTGCCATGAGCAGGAAGTAGTATTCAATATCAAGGGGGCAAAGTCGTCTACTTTTAACTGGGACTTTACCGATGGTATTGTACAGCAAACCAATGATACGATCACCCCGCATACCTTTAAAAAGCCGGGAATATATAATCCCCGGTTGTTACTGACAGATAATTTAGGTTGCCGGGGCCTCGCCTTACTGAAAGATCCGATTGTGATAGATGAGCTGGATGTAAAGCTGAATCCTTCCGCCACGGAATTATGCGGCGAAGGCGATATTACTTTTGATCCTGATTTTACCAGTCATTCCATGAGCCTGGGAATGCCGGCTACCTATCAATGGACCTACGATCCTTCGGTAACAGCTACCGGCGCCAATACGGCCACGCCAAGGTTCCATGTGAGCCAGCCAGGTACTTACCAGTTTACGCTTACTACCACTACGGCCTATCATTGTGAGAAAACAGTTTCCGCTACCGTGGTGGTACGCCCGGTACAGAAGGCATCTATCACCGGCCCTGATAAAGCCTGTAAGGATGTGCCGGTAACATTTACCGGCAGCGCCTCCGGTGATGGCGATGTTACCTGGAAATGGAATTTCGGAGGACAGGGTACCGATAACAAACAACAGCCGGCCGATAAGGCGTTTGCCGTACCTGGCATAGTGGATGTAACACTAGCGGTTACCAATAAGGAAGGCTGTACAGATACCGCGCATCATAGCATCAATATCCTGCCTTTGCCGGATGCGAAAGCCACTGCCCCAAGTGATTTTATTTGTTTGAATAATACAACAGTATTGCAGGCCAGCGGCGGGGTTAAATATGAATGGACGCCAACCGAAGGACTGAGCAATCCCAACATTGCCAATCCCCAGGCAAGCCCCGCTACCAATACCACCTACCAGGTGAAAGTGACGGACAATAACGGCTGCGTTAACACCAGCGATGTAAGCATCCGCGTGGTGCAGCCTTTTACCATTAAGGCTACGCCGGATACCGGGCTTTGTATCGGCGATAAGCTCCCCTTGCAGGCCAGCGGCGCCGATAGCTATGTATGGGAAGGCCCCGGCCTCGACAATCCCAATATCGCCACTCCAACAGGCAGCTTAACCAGCACTGGCAACTACACCTATAAGGTGACAGGTTACGATAAAGACGGCTGTTTTTCCGATAACGCATCACTGAAGGTGCAGGTAAATCCACTGCCAACAGTAATGCTGGGCGGCGATATCCTGGCCATGGCCAGTGTGCCGGTACAGCTGGGGGCTAATGTGAGCAACGATGTGGTGCGCTGGAACTGGTCGCCGGTGGAAGACCTGGACTGCAGTACCTGCCGTTCCGTGCAGGCGGTTCCCAATCTCACTACCCGTTATGTGCTGGAAGTGGAAAACCGTTTCGGCTGTAAGGCCTCCGATGATATAACCGTGCACGTTACCTGCAGTAAAGGCGCGGTGTTTATGCCCAACGCATTTACACCCAATGGCGATGGGCAAAACGAATATTGCTATCCCAAAGGTAAAGGCGTGAAGGAAATAGAATACCTGCGGATCTACGATCGTTGGGGCACGCTGGTGTTTGAAAATATGCACTTCCCCGTAAACGCACCGGTTTCCGGATGGAACGGTAAGAACAAGGGAAATGTAGCGCCGATAGGTACTTACATCTATTCACTGAAAACGATCTGCGAAAGCGGGGAAGCATTTGAATTCAAGGGAACCATCACGCTGATAAGATAAGCGGCATCCGGGCATAAAAAATCTGAAATTGTAAATTTATTGCGCTATATTATTATATTATTGCGATAGTGATGTTTTGTTAACAGGCGTGCCCGGCGCCGCCGGAAATGCGATGATAAACTGTATGCGTGAGCCGCCATAGCTCATATAAGCCCTTCATATTCCCGTTATTCATTGAACCAAATTCTATTACTATGACCTTCAGCATTAAACCCTTTTTTACCCTCACAGCTTTATTGCTGCTGACCGCACCGGTTGCAGCACAGGTAACATGGCCCGCCGGGCAGCTACTGCCTTCATTTCCCGCCACTGCCGGTAACCTGGACTTATTTTACAACAACGGTCCTGCTCCGCTCACCTGGCATTGGGAAGCCGAAGGCCCGCAGATGGCGCATCATACCGGGCGGCTTGAAACAGATGGCTGGCTTTGCCAGGTGGGGATAGACGCCGCCAATGAGCATATGATCTATGGCCCTTATGATAATTCCGTTACGGCAGGAGCCAATATTGCAGAGTTCCGGATGAAAATAGATAATAATACGGCCGACAATAATCCCGTGGTAGATATTGATGTAAGGGATGCCACCACAGGCGCCACCCTTGCCGTGCAAACAATTACAAGACAGCAATTTCCTATAGCGTCTAATTATACAAGTTTTAAATTACCCTTTACAATGCCCGCTGCCAATCATTCCATCGAGTTACGGGTATTCTGGAAAGGAGCAGCTTATATTAAAGTGGATTGGGTAGGCGTACAGCAACAAACGGATGCTGCCGCGGAAACCTACCTGTTCAGTTCCCTGAAAGGCATTGTGAACAGGGCACAGCCACGCATCTTCTCCTATGAAGGCGATGCCTTTGCGGAAGGGCCGTATGCCTGGATGCAATCCCTGGGTTTAACATGGACAGAACATACAGACAGGTGGGAGC
>NZ_DATCRD010000112.1:0-20845 GCF_036569185.1 Chitinophaga sp. | reverse complement strand
TTGGTCCATTATACTAGCGCTTCCCGCTATCATACAACAAAAACCATCTGCCGGAAATTATGTAATATTACAGAAAACGAACTTATATGCAATTACCGCCAGTAAAATACAGAAGACATCGCGTCGCTTATTCAGTGGCCGCCGTCTTTGGTTTCCTGGCAGCTTGCCAGGGCTGTTACTGGCTGGTAAGCGGAAGTGTCGGTTCGTTTTTTGGATGGATGTTTTTCATTATAGGCCTGGCGGCACTCGTGGGCTGTAGCTGGACCGCTATCCGGAATCCACTGGTACTGGAATTAAACCAGGAAGGTATCTGGTACAAAAAGAAGACTTATGGCTGGAATTCCCTGCGCAGTTATACCATAAGAAAGGAGGTTGGTGAAAGCAGCCTGTTCATCTACCTGGTATTATCTTTTAAAGATGACAGGGAGCCGTTGGAGATCCAGCTGGATTGGCTGGATAAAAGTGAGTCTGTACCAGAACAAATGGAGGCTTACGCAAAATTTTTCCAGGTTCGGTTTGACGGGCTAATAAAGAAAGAAGCATGAACCGGCCTGCCGTTCGTTTTTTAACTTAAGTTAAAATCCAGCCCCAAAATATCCATGACATTTGATACAACAAAAGTATCGTGTTATGACCATTACATTAAATGAATCTCAAAGAAGCGCTTCAACAGAAACTATTAAAACTGCCAGATCCCTGCGCAGGCTCTATTTTCTACGTGCTTCATTTTCCATTATCTGGGTAATACTTGTTGTTACTTTGGCTAAAACCAATCCCGCAATCGCCACTGTCCTTTTTATTATTTACCCGGCCTGGGATGCAATCGCCACTTTCCTGGATATTAAAGCCAATCCTCCTGCAGCGTCTAAAACACCGCAGTATGTAAACGCAGGCATTAGCATCATTACTACCATCGCAGTGACTATCGCATTGCAAAAAGGGATACCCGCAGCTTTTATAGTTTTTGGCGCCTGGGCAATTCTTACCGGCCTTATACAGCTGATACTGGGCTTACGCCGGCGTAAACAACTGGGCGGACAATGGCCCATGATCATAAGCGGTGGCCAGTCAGCCCTGGCTGGCGGCGCTTTTATTGCCATGGCACATGATCCCAATGCTGGTATTTCCACCCTGGCCGGTTACGCCGCGTTCGGCGCATTTTATTTTATTCTTACGGCGGTCAGGTTATCTAAAACAATTAAGGAAGGGTGATGCTGTTAACGGTTTATCCTTTTACGGATACGGCTTAAAGAAGGATTAGTGATGCCAAGATAGGAGGAGATATGGTACGCCGGTATACGGTTAACAATGTTTGGGTGCTCCTCCAGTAAGCGGATAAACCGTTCTTCATGCGTTATAAAAAGCAATTCTTCGGTGCGGGTTTGGGAATAGGTAAAAAACAATTCGGCGAGCAGCCGTCCAAATCTCGCCCAGTTGGGATGGCTGTCGTAAAGACTGGTCAGATCACGGTATGCTATATAGATGATTTCCGAATCTTCCATAGCCTGTATATAGTAATGACAGATCTTGCGGGTAATGAAGCTGCGGAACGAAACAAGAAATTGATTTTCTGAAAAGAAGAAAATGTTTTTCTCCTCGTCTGTTTCCGGATCAGCATAGTAAATCCGGAAAATGCCTTTCACCACCAATCCCAGGTCATTGCAAACCATGTTCTGCATATTAAAGAAATCACCCTTTTTGATCTTCCGGGTCTTCCAGAACATATTGCCGTCTTCGATGTCTTTTTCGTTTAACGCAGCAAAGTTCACCAGGTGGGTATTAAGTATTTCAAAATGGTCGCTCATACAATTGAATTTGACTTAGCCGCAATAAATTTACTAATAATCCATTGCACGAAAATATGCCCTGTTTATCTACAGGGCATAACAGTAGCAAAATTCGTCAACCTGCCAATACCAGGTTTTAACTTAAGTTAAAATCTTTAAACGACTGCCGGAACTCCATCGGTGAGAGATTTGTTTTGGTTTTAAACAGTTTGCTGAACGATTGCAGATGTTCAAAGCCCAACTCATAGGCTATCTCGCTTACTGAAAGATTTGTAGTGGAAAGTTTTTCCTTTGCCAGCTCAATCAGCTTGTTATGCAAATGCTGTTGTGTACTCTGACCGGTAAGTGATTTAAGCAGGCTGCTCAGGTAACCCGGCGAAATATTTAAAGTTTCTGCGATGAGCGTAACGCTTGGCAAGCCTTTTTGGGCCAATGCACCGCTGCTGAAATACCCGGATAAGAAATCTTCCAGGCGTGTGAGCACTTCATGACTGGCCACCTTGCGGGTTACGAACTGCCGTTGGTAAAACCTTTCAGAATAGGTGAGCAGTAGTTCTATCTGCGCAATAATTACATTCTGACTAAAGCGGTCTATGTTCGCATTATATTCTTGCTCTATCTGGTTGGCAATAGCGGTGAGCATGGCTTCTTCCTTATCAGAAAGATAAAGCGCTTCGTATACCGAATAGCTGAAAAACTCGTATTGCCTGATATTTTTTGCCAGCGGCGTATTCCATAAAAGATCCGGGTGAATGAGGATCATCCAGCCTTCAGGCCGTTTTGCCTCGCTTATATCGTGCGGTAAATCAATACCGAATAACTGGCCGGGCGACATAAAAAATAACACCCCTTCGTCGAAGTCGCTTGCCTGCTGCCCGTACTTAAACTTTGCGTGTTTTATTTTTTTCAGGGAGATGGAATAAAAATCGTAGATCAGGCTGAAAGGAATATCGGCGATGGGCTGCTGGATGTCATCCAGGTGCACAACGCTGATCAACGGGTGCGCAGGGTTAGGCAACCCTGCGGCCCGGTGATATTCGGTGATGGTACTGAAACGGAAAATCTGTGGGCTGTTCATCTCTATAAAGTTAATTACTTCTGTGATATGCTTCCGCAAATTCTTTAGCGAAATCAACCAGTTTAACCTTACCCATTCTGGGTTGGTTCCGGTGAAAGTTCTCCAGCGTTTTACCGCTATGCATAGCCGCCTGCATTTCTACAAGGGACGCTGCCAGCTTTTCCGGTACCTTAGCCATCTTCAGCCCCTGCAGCATGGCTTTGTCAGACAACAGCACCCATTTCAGCCATGGCTTGCCTACAGCCGTGCCTATGATCTTTGCCGCCTCGTTGCAGGTCATTTCCTCGCTGCCCACATAACGGACCGTTCTTTTCCCGGGAAGCAGTAACAGCTCCTCGGCAACGGCATCCGCGATATCTTTGGGCGACACAAAAACAGTCCGGTCATCTCCTCCATAATTTCCCATCAACAGCCCGGTTTTTCCGGTAAGCAAAGCCCATAGGCCCGAATACCGCAGTGTCAGGAATTTGCCGATAAGGCCTTTGCCTTTGATCAGGTCTATGGACTGGTAAAAATTAGTATAGAAAGAAGCGGGTCGCATGATGGTAAGAGATGTTTTTAGATCATCAAATACATGCTCCACATTTTCGCCGCTGGTAAGGTCGGCTGCCCAGCCGCTCATCAGCACCACGCGACGGGGACTGGTTTGTTTTAATGCCTGCACATAATTCTGTGCCATCCTGTGTAAATAATCGCCCAGGTCTGGTTCGCTAAAGCTCAGTGGGATCATAGCATAAACAGCGTCTGCATCTTTAAAAGTATCTGTCAGAAATCTGACATCAGAGATGGAGCCAATGGCAGGTGTGGCGCCCATGGCTTTAATAGCGACTTGTTTTTGCTGATCGCTGCTCACTACGGTTACCTCGTGCCCCTGCGCAACCAGGGTGGCCGCCAGTGGCTTGCTGATGTTCCCTAAGGAACCGGTTACAATAATTTTCATAGCTGCTACCGGGTATAAATGCCGTTATCAATATCTGAAAGCAACGTAGCATGCGTTGGTTGCCAGTTCAAACGTTCCTGTGTCAGTTTGCTGGATGCGGGGCAGTCGATAGCCGCCATTTGCGAGAACCAGCCGAAATGTTGGGCGGCAGCTTCAGGCGTTATAGATCTTACCGGGATATTGAGGCGTTGGCCAATGGCTTCCGCAACAGACCGGACGGTCACCGCCTCTTCTGCGCAGGCATGATAACGGGTGCCAGGCGTTGCATTTTCCAGGGCCAGGCGGAACAGGTGGGCGGCATCCAGCCGGTGTACCGCATTCCACCGGTTAAGCCCTTCGCCGATATAGGCAGAGAAACCTTTTTCACGGGCAATGTTGATCAATATGGGAATGAACCCATGCTTATCGTCGTCGCCATGCACGGAAGGCGACAAACGGACAATCGCCGCCCGCACGCCCAGCCTGCACACCTCATCTGTTGCCTGCTCTGAAGCACGCGGCCAGGCCGGGTTAAGAGGAGGAATGATATCTTCTGTAGCCAGTTGCCCCGGGCTTACCAGCGCCGTGCCGGAGGTAACAATCAATGGACGGTTGGAACCAGCCAATACTTCGCCAATAGTTGTTATCGCTTTTTTATCTACTTCACAAACTTCCGCAAACCGGGCAAAGTCATGAATAAACCCGGCATGGATAACCCCATCGGTTTCACCTGCGCCGGTCCGTAAACTATCCAGGTCTTCCAGGTCGCCGCGGAGTACTTCCGCACCTGCATTTACCAGCTTTTGAGCGGAGGCATCTGATCTCGCCAGGCCAAGCACCTGGTGACCTGCACTTATTAATTCCTGCACAATGGCAGTACCAACGAAGCCAGTGGCTCCTGTAACAAATACACGCATAATATTTTTCTTTTGATGCCACAAAGATCACTTACATGTATTAAACGGGTTTATCCAAATCCGCTTTTGATTTAGCCGAATCTGTCATTAGGCTTCAGGATTTTTGTATATTCAACGGCATAATGCATTCAGGCAATGGCAAAAAAAGCAGGATCCATCCCGGTAAATTATTTTGACGAAGAGGAAAACGCCGGTATTACCGTGGAGAGAATAGCGATCGGGGATTTACAAATGTTTAAGGAAGCAAAAGAAGCTCATCGCCATGATTTCCATTCCTTCTTCTTCCTGGAAAAAGGAACGGTTACCATTGAAATTGATTTTAAAGAACATCAGGTGAAGGCGCCTGCTGTGATCTATATGCATCCTAACCAGGTACATCTTATAAAAACATATAGAAATGTAACCGTTAGTACCTGTGCTGTCAGTAATGAAAATCTGCATCCGGGATATCTGAAATTACTGGAAGATATAACACCTGCCGAACCGATGCTGCTAAAGAAGGAAACCTTTTCTGTTGTTACTGAAACAGTATCACTTTGCATTAAATTTTATGAGAGAAAACGTGACAGGCTGTATCATTCCGCATTAAAAGACAGCTGCAATGCCCTGGTAGCATTCATCATTTCACTATACCTGGAGAGATCACCATCACCGGACAAACCCTCACGGTTTGAAACTGTGACCAAATCTTTCAACGAAATATTGGAACGTAATTATACCACTGTTAAAAGCCCGGCAGCATACGCAAAGCAGCTCAATATATCTACGCATTACCTGAATGAATGTGTAAAAAACACAACCGGACATTCCGTTTCACATCATATACAGCAACGTGTTATTTTAGAAGCCAAACGCCTGCTTTATCATTCCGGTAAATCGGTAAAAGAAATTGCCTCAGAGCTTGGCTATGATGATTATCCCTATTTTTCACGGCTGTTTACAAAGGTTACCGGCATAACAGCTGTAGCTTTCCGCAACAAAAACCACCAATAGTCCAATACTTACCCTCTTTTGTTATTGCTGCCCTTTTCCAGGCAACGCAACTTTGTGCGGTCATTATCCCAGGCGCTTCCAGCGCCTGCTGTAATAATAAAGCCAGATAAATTGTATAAAATGAAATCATTAAAAGGGAAGAAGGCACTTATATCAGGAGCAAGTTTTGCGGGACTTTCAACGGCCTGGTGGATAAATAAAATGGGATACAACGTCACTGTAGTGGAAATTGGCAGCCATCTTAAAATGGGTGGAACACCTGTTGATATAAAAGAACATACCGTTGATATTGTAAAAAGAATGGGGATTTTTGAGCAGATAAAAGCCAACAGGTTACGCCTGGAATCAACAGAGTTTAAAAATGCGGATGATGTTACGGAAAGTATCAGGATACTTGAAGCAGCGGATGATGAATTTGAAATTGAACGGGATACTTTGCTGAACATATTATTTGATATGGTTAAAAATGAAGTGGAGTTTATTTTTAATAACAGCATTACGGATTTAAATGAAACGAGCAACAACATTGCAGTTACTTTCAGAGATGGCTCGCAATGTGAGTACGACCTGGTGTTTGGTTGTGATGGCATACATTCGGCAGTAAGAAGGATCTGGTTTGGAGATGAAGCTGCATACTCCCATTTTCTCGGTCAGTATTTTTCTATTACCATCGTAAACAAACTGCTGATAAAACAAAATACACTGCAATTGTATGGAGAGCCTGATAAGGGCATAATGCTGAATGCCTATAACAATAAAACGGATATCGTGCTTTCTTTCCGTTCAGAAAAGGAAATTGCTTACAACTACCGCGATGAAGCACAACAGCGGGAAATAATATTATCGCAGTTTAAGGGAGTGGGTTGGAGAGCTGCATCTTTACTGGAAGAAGTAATGAATGCGAAAACCTTCTATTTCGATAAGTTCTGCCAGGTAAAAATGCCGTCATGGACAAAAGGAAGGGTAGCATTGGTGGGCGATGCCGGTTACTGCGCCTCCCCGGCGGCCGGCATGGGCGGCTCACTGGCAATTATAGGCGCCGCAGCGTTGGCGGATGCGTTTGTGAAACACGACGGCGATTATAAATCAGCTTTTAATGATTATAACAAAGCACTGCGCCCTTTTATAGAAAAAGTACAGGCAGAAGCCGAAGCAACGCTGGAATTCCTGCTTCCGCGAACGGAAGAAGCTATCCGCGAGAGAAATAAGGGGGGATTGGGGTTTTAGCAGGAGCGGCAGTTGTATGAAAACCGGTTAGGCAGGTTCCCCAATACTAATCATCTGTTTTCTTACTGATCATTTTTCCCAGTTCCTTGCCTGCTTTAGCATATGCATCTCCTATCCGGGGGCCGGTAGCAAACTGGCCTTTTCCTCCTCTCATGTCTTCCATCATCACCTTACAGATGGATTTTTTCATATTAGCCTGGTCAAAAATTTCCACATCCAGGTTGATCGCTGCCTTATGTGAGGTGATGCCGGCATTGTAGCCAATTTCAATAAACCTGGTATTCACAACCATTACATATTTGGGAGTGCTGTCTTTCGACAAGTTAATATCGGCATACTTGGTAAAAAGCTTATTAAAACTGGGCTCATAATGCTTTTCCCTATCGGCAAACCAGCTCTCTTCCCAGGCAGCGCCTGATCCCGGTTCTTTGGCTTCTTTTTCCGCCTTTCTCCGTTTGATATAGCTGGCCTCACGCCCATCCTGGCCAACAATAAGCTTGTTGTAAGTAAATACCACTTTCATTTCCGTGGTGCCTTTCAGAAAATCTAATTTTCCTTTTACGACCTCCTGGGCTTTTAAAAAAAATGGAGTGACTGTTGTTAACAACATAAGAAAAGTGAAAATTCGCTTCATACAGTATAAGGGATTAGGGTGTAAATATACATTATATACAGATATACAACACAGGGAATAAAAATGATCAATGCAACCCGAAATATTTTTTTTACCCCATCCACCCATTTCTTTTATCCGTTCGTCTTATTTAGTATGGAGCCAAATAAATCTTCCCTGGCAAACCCGGTGCCGGACCAACGCTACCGCCTTCAGGGAAAAGGACCGTGTTGTAAAGATCACGGGAGAAGCTTATTTTGAAGTAGCGGCCAACCAGGAAAGACCTTTTAATGATGTGTTGCGGCGCATGTCCGGCTGGTATACGAAAAAGAAGTGCCGGGTATTATATTCAGCAGGGAAATAAAAAGAGCGCTGAATTTATCACACAAGCGCTGATAGTATTGGGAAAAAGAGGGGGCATTTTAGAATAGCAGGGAAGCAACTGATTGTCATGCCATAGTTATATCAATCAAAAGGAAATGCAATATTGAACGGGAAACAGCGGTAATGCCGGCAGGCGGAGCTTTGTTCCTGCCGGAACAGCATACAATTATCTAATCAACCAGTTAATTAATCAACCAAGAGCTTTATGCCATTATGTAATCAAAAGCGGCCAACCATTAAAAGAAAACTGCTCCTGCAGATGGCAGCATTTTTCTTTATGGGGATAGCAGTTATTGCGCCCCGAAAGGCAATATCCCAGACCATTACCTACAGCAGTAAGAAAGTATCCCTTCAGCAGGTGTTTACAGAAATTAAGAATCAGGTTAGTTATGCAGTGATATTCAATCCAGACCAGGTTAATGTAAACACCACTGTGGCGGTTAATGCAAAGAACCAGCCGATTGAGGAATTCATCAGAGCGGTACTGGCTAAGCTGCCACTTACTTACACCATTGTGGGTACTACCATTGTTGTTTTCCCGAAAACGGAAAATATACCTGGAACAATGCCGCCACCAAGTGATATTTCAGGAGTTGTTTTTGATGAGAAGACAATGCAGGGGATCCCCGGTGTCAGCATTTATGCCAGTGGGTCCGGTTCCGGTACCCAGTCAAATGAAAAAGGAGAATTTGTACTGAAGAAAGTAAAGGCAGGTGAGATGATCAGTTTCTCCAGTATTGGTTACGAGAAGGTGATAGTGGCAGCAGTTCCTCCGGGCACCACGATGCCGGTAAAGATGAAAGCAGCTACCAACGTGTTGGACCAGGCGGTGGTGCAGGCATATGGCATTACCAGCAAACGCTTGTCTACAGGAAATATCAGCAAAGTAACAGGAGAAGAGATAGCCATGCAGCCGGTGATGAACCCCCTGATGGCATTGCAGGGAAGAGTGCCCGGCATGGTGATAACGCCTACTACCGGTTATGCCAGCTCGCCGGTAAAAATACAGATCAGGGGCAGAAGCTCTATCAATCCAAATTATCTTTCAGAGCCGTTGTATGTGATCGACGGCGTACCGCTCAATATTTTAAACACTTCCGGTTCAGCAGCAGGAGAGTATAGCGACGTGTCGCGGGGGCTTGATCAGTCGCAGAACATTAATCCCGCCCAGGGCCAGAGCCCCCTGTTCACTATGAATCCACAGGATATTGAGAGCATAGAAGTATTGAAAGACGGCGGCGCTACCGCCATCTACGGTTCCCGCGGCGCCAATGGTGTCATATTGATCACTACCAAAAAAGGCAAACCCGGGGAAACCAGTTTTGACCTGAATGCCAGGGAGGGCGTTACCGAGGTGACCCGCTTCTGGCCCATGCTGAATACCCGGGAGTACCTGCAGATGCGCCGGGAAGCCTTCGCCAATGATGGCATTACGCCCACCGCTGCGAACGCACCGGACCTGATGGTATGGGACACCAGCCGTTATACCAACTGGCAAAAGGAAGGTTTGAAAGGAGGAAAGATCACTACCATTAATGCCGGTTTGTCCGGCGGAACAGGCAATACCTCTTTTCGCCTCAGCGCCGGCTACATACGGCAAACAGATATACTGACCTACAGCGGCAGTAATCAACGGATATCTACAGCCTTCAACCTGAACCATCGCAGCAGGAACCAGAAGTTGTCTGTTACGCTATCTGCAGAGTATGCATATATACCCCTCGGCATGATTTTAATGCCGCAGTTTACCACGCTGGTACCAAATGCCCCACCTGTATTTGACAACAGGGGTAACCTTAATTATGCCGAATGGAACGCAGCGGGTATGGGCGACCGTTTTCCCTTTAACTACATCCTGAATCCTTTCAGCAGTAAAACCAATGCGCTTAACAGTAATCTGCGGGTGAGTTACCAGTTGTTAAAGGATCTTATGTTCACCACATCCATTGGATACAACACCGTACAATACAGCAGTGAGCTCTTACAGACCATTGCAGGTCAGAACCCGGTAAACAGTAATATAACAGGTTCCAATATGACAGGCGCCACCACCAACAACGGCTGGATCGTTGAGCCACAGCTGAGCTATGGCCGTTACCTGGGCAAACTGAAACTGGCTGTACTCGCGGGAGGCTCTATGAACAGGACTGTTACCCAGGGCTCCAACCTGTTTGCCATGGGATATAAAGATGATGCACTGCTTCGCAGCATCTATGCTGCATCCTTTATAACAGCTGGTCAGAATTACGGGCAGTATAAGTATGCTGCGTTATTTGGCCGTATTAACCTGAACTGGGAGGATAAGTATGTCCTTGAGCTGACCGGCAGAAGAGATGGCTCTTCCCGTTTTGCGCCTGGTAGCCAGTTTGGTAATTTCGGTTCTGTGGCCGGTACGTGGATCGCTTCTGAAGAAAAATGGATGAAAAACATATTGCCAGCCTGGTTCAGTTTTGTAAAACTCAGGGGCAGCTACGCGATTACCGGCAGCGATAATGTGGGCGACTATCAATACCTTTCCCAATGGGGCAGTTATTCGCCTGCTACAGGGCTGCCGTTGTATACTTATAACGGCGTTAAACCGCTGGTACCTTTGCATCACGAAAATCAACTGTATCACTGGGAGCTGGAGAAGAAAATGGAATTGGCCCTGGCCCTGGGATTCCTGGAAGACAGGATCAACCTGGGTGTGTCATGGTACCGGAACCGGCGCAATAACCAGCTGATGTCTATAGATGTGCCTTGGTTTACCGGGTTTAATCAGGTGGTGACCAACTGGCCTGCCAATGTACAAAATACAGGCCTGGAAGCGGATATTAATGCGAAGCTGGTAAGTACAAGGAAATTTTCATGGACGCTTAATTTTAATATCGGGCGTAATGTCAATAAATTGCTGGCATATCCTGATTTCGAAGCATCGCCTTTTTACAGCCAGTACAAACTGGGAGAGTCCCTTGATACGAAATACCTGCTGCACTATTTGGGGGTAGACCCGCAAACAGGACAATACAGTTATGCTGATCACAACCACGATGGCGTCATCGTAGCCAATTCCTCCCTGCAGCCCGGAGCCGGTAACGACGACCGTTATGTTGGTATTGATATAGCGCCCAAATTCACAGGAGGAATAGGTAATATCCTGAATTATAAGAACTGGTCGCTTTATTTCTTCTTCGATTTTAAAAAGCAAATGGGACTAAACAGCCTGGTGAACGGCGGGGTACCAGGCAGTATGAACAATATTTCGCCGGTAGTGTACAACAACCGGTGGACGAAACCGGGTGATAATGTCCGTTATGCGCGGCTCTCCACCGTAGGTACTGCGAGTGATTACAATTTTTATAATTCTGATGGACGGTATTCAGATGCTTCTTTCCTGAGATGCAACAATATCAGTTTCGGTTATAACCTGCCTGAAAAGCTGCTTAAGAAGGCGGGCATGAAAGGGGCAAACCTCCAGGTGAGCATGCAGAATTTCTTTGTTATTACGGTGTTTAAAGGGATGGATCCCGACATGCAGGTGTTTGGAACATTACCGCCTCCGAAAGCGCTCACCTGCACTCTTTCCTTTAACTTTTAATTAGTACGGTCATGCATATACGTTTTGTGCTTATTTTTTCAGTCGCTCTTTGTTTTTGTTGTTCCTGCAGTAAACTGGTGGAAATAGATCCTCCCCGCAATACCATCACAACTGGTCAGGTATTCACTACAGACGCCCAGGCTACATCCGCCATGGCAGGCGTTTACATCAATATGCTGACTTACGGCGCTTTAGGCAGCGGCAGAATTACCTTGCTCACCGGCAACTCGTCAGATGAACTGGTGGGATATGGTGGTGTGAATGCCGCCTTCTATTTCTTTAACGCTAACCGGTTGCAGCTAAAGGATGCCCCGGCTGATTTGTGGAACAACATTTATCAATCTGTTTATGATGCCAATGCAGTTATGGAAGGGATCGCAGCATCAACTTCCACTATGCTGCATGATGATGTAAAGAAAACACTGACAGGGGAAGCAAAATTCGTGAGGGCATTCAGCTATTTTTACCTTACCAATCTTTTTGGAGATGTACCACTTGCACTCACAGTAGATTTCAATAAAACAAAACAACTCCCGAGGGCGCCACAGGCAGAAGTATACAAGCAGGTTATCCGGGACCTGCAGGATGCCGCGGCATTGCTGCCGGAAGATTATTCCGCGGGCAACGGAGGGCTGCGCGTACGCCCTAATAAATGGGCTGCTACCTTGCTTTTAGCCAGGGCGCTCCTTTATACAGGTAATTATACTGACGCCGTAACACAAGCTACCGCAGTGATAGACCATGCATCACTGTACGGCCTGGAAAGCAATCTGAATAATGTATTTTCCACTACCAGCCGGGAAGCCATCTGGCAACTGCAGCAGGACGTTGCCAATAGTATGACCTTCAACGCAACATTCGAAGGCTGTACTTTCCTTCCTGCTCCATTGCATACGGGGCAGGCGTATTATTACCTGTCGCCGGAACTGCTAAGCGCTTTTGAGCCGGGAGACAAGCGGAGAGCGGATTGGGTGGACAGCACAGATAATTCATCATCTTCCGGGGCAGCCGGAAACTACCGTTATCCTTTTAAATACAAGGTTGGAAATGCAAATAATGACCGCTCCGGAACAGGCACTGCAACAGAATACTACGTGATGCTTCGCCTGGCGGAGGCCTACCTGGTCCGCGCAGAGGCATCAGCTCATGGCGCCGGGGGGGGAGCCAGCGCAGCTATTGCCGACCTGGACATTATCCGCCGCAGGGCCGGCCTGCCAGATCTTTCATCAAACTTAAACCAAACCCAGTTACTGGCTGCCGTGGCCAAAGAACGGCAAACAGAATTTTTCTGTGAATGGGGCCACCGCTGGTTTGATCTTAAACGGACCGGCAGGGCTACACAGGTATTGTCTGCTATTCCATTGAAGCTACCGTGGCAGGGCGACTTCCAGTTGCTGTATCCCATTCCGTTGACAGAGATACAGAAAGATCCTTATCTGAAACAAAATCCGGGGTATTAAAAAAAACTGTATGTCAAAAATAAATCTTCCTTTCATAAAGGCTGCCTGGTATATAATACGTCGCAGTTTAGCGCCGGTGCTCATCTGCCTTTGCCTGTTCTCCTGCTCAAAAGACAAAAATCCGCAGGGCACCTCAACGCTTACCATTATCAATGCCGTAACCGGGAGCAACCTGCTGGTGGCCAATTTTAATGGTACCGTTCCGCTCAATACCTACCGTGATGCCAACAGGCTGATGTATAATTTCTTTTCAGCGTTCTCTAACCAGTTTACTTCTTACAGCGGCCAGCTGGCGCTTGGTGTGTATGTATATCCTGATACGCTGGAGAAAAGTACACCGTTATTCAACCTGGCGCTGGACCTTCCGGTGGGATCTGTTCACAGCCTGTTCCTCACCGGTACTATGGAACATCCGGACACCGTGTTTGTAACAGACCAGTTGCCTTATTACCCGTTGGCAGACAGTATAACAGGCTTCCGGTTCATCAATCTTTCGCCGGGCAACTCACCGGTAAGTATCCGTATACAGGGACGTACCGGCAGCGCTGAAGTAAGCAGCCTGCCTTACAAGGGAGTCACAGGATTCAGACCGTATGCCGCAAAAGCCGCTTCTGAAGATTATGTGTTCGAGTTCCGGGACGCCGGCAGCGGCGCCCTGATCACCTCTTACACGGTAACAGGTATCAGCGACCCGGGAATAGTAGCACCAAATAACTGGCGTAACCACAATTTTACCCTGGCACTGCTGGGGCAGCCCGGTGGTACCGGCAACCTGGCGCCATCAGTGCTTCTGATCAATAACTATTAAAACAATCATAAGTTCAGCATGAATGCGATCATAAAAACCGAGCAGCTCTCGCATAAGTACAGCAGCTCCTGGGCTATACGGGACATTAACCTGGAGATCAGCCAAACAGGCATCATTGGCCTGCTTGGCTCCAATGGCGCGGGCAAGTCCACCACCATGAACATCATATGCGGTGTGCTCAATCAAACAGAAGGCCGCGTATTTATCAATGGCGTGGATATCAGGCAGGAGCCGGAACTGGCCAAAAAAGAAATTGGCTTTTTGCCGCAAACACCGCCCCTGTACACCGATCTGACGATAGATGAATACCTCACTTACAGCGCACAACTGCGGCAGATAGAAAAGCATAAGATCAGGGCGGCAGTAGAAGAGGCGAAAGAACGCTGCGGTATTGCTCACTTCAGCTCACGACTGATTCATAACCTCTCCGGTGGTTACCGGCAGCGGGTTGGCATCGCCCAGGCCATCATTCACAAACCCCGGCTGGTAGTGATGGACGAGCCCACCAACGGGCTGGATCCCAATCAGCTGATAGAAGCCAGGAAGCTGATCAAAGAAATTGCACAGGACCATACCGTGCTTTTCTCTTCGCACATTCTGTCGGAAGTGCACCTGCTGTGCAAAGAGGTGATCATGATCGAAGCCGGAAGGATCGTGTTTTCCGATACCATGGAGGCGTTCAATAACTATGCACAGCCACACAGCGTGATGATCTGGCTGGAAAATTTCCCGGCGGTAGCGGAACTGATGAAAGTGCAGGGAGTAACCAGGGTAGAGCACCTGGGCGGTAAGCAGGCCCGCATTTATTTTGACGGGAACCAGGAGATCGCTGAACGGTTGATAGCTGCCAGTGTTACCAATGGCTGGCGACTGCGCGAGATCAGCTTCGACAAAGGCCTGCCCGACGATGTATTCAAACAATTATCCGCACAATCCCATTCTTAAAAAATTCAACAGATAAAGATGACTTTTAAAATTGCCAGAACAGAGCTTCGAAACCTGTTCTATTCGCCGGTTGCCTGGTTCTTATTGATTGCTTTTTTAGTGCAGTGCGCTGTTTTTTATACTTCCCCTTTATCAATGGCCGCGAGGTGGCAGGATATTGCGATAGAGAATAATCCCAAGTTTAAGGATTTGGGAATTTCGCTTACCAGCGGAATTTTTCTCGGCTCCGATGGCATTTTTGCGAATGTGATGCAGAACCTGTACCTGTTTGTGCCATTGCTCACTATGGGAATTATCAGCCGGGAGATCAATACCGGGACCATCAAGCTGCTTTATTCCTCCCCCGTAAGGCTGCGGCATATCCTGCTGGGGAAATACCTGGCCGTGATGATCTTCAATTTACTGCTGGTATCAATAGTGGGAATATTTATGGTAACAGGGGCGTTCAATATTGTGCATGTCGACTACGGACTGCTGCTCTCTGCCGCGCTGGGATTTTATTTGCTGGTAAGCGCGTATGCAGCTATCGGTGTATTTATGTCCAGTCTTACTACCTACCAGATCGTATCTGCCATCGGCAGCTTTATCCTTATTTTTATACTCAGCCGCATTGGCGGCCTGTGGCAGAAGTATGATTTTGTAAGAGACCTTACCTATTTTCTTTCGCTTTCAGGACGCACACAGAAAATGCTTTCAGGGTTGATCACCACCAAAGATGTGATCTATTTCCTCGTGATCATTGGCGTGTTCCTGGCATTTACACAGATCAGGCTCACAGGAACAAGAGACAACAAACCCTGGTTTGTAAAGGCCGGGAAATATATTACCGTAATGGCCATTGCACTGGTGATAGGGTATATCACGTCTCGACCCGGCCTCACAGTTTACTGGGATACTACTGCCAACAGCACCAATACCATTCATGAACGCACCCGGCAGATCATACGGCAAATGGACAAGGATTCCCCACTGGAAGTAACCATGTATACCAACCTGATGGGCATTGGCGTGGACCAGGGGCTTCCGGAAGGCCGTAACCAGTATTTGTCTGTCTTGTGGGACAAGTACCTTCGGTTTAAGCCGGACATCAAATTCAAATACGAATATTATTATGATTATGACGCCACAAAAGACAGCTTTCTCTACAAGCAGTTCCCTGGAAAAAGTTTGCGCCAGATAGCCGGGAAGATAGCATTCGGGCATGAAACAGATCTGTCAGGATTTAAGTCGCCGGAGGAAATGCACAAAGACATCGACCTGCAACCCGAAGCCTACCGGGTGGTGATGCAGCTGAAATACAAAGGCCGCACTACTTTTCTCCGGACATTCGACGACGGTATTTTCTGGCCGGAAGAAATGCAGGTAGCGCCCGCCCTGAAACGCTTACTGGAGGCGAAGATGCCCAAAGTGCTTTTTCTAACGGGCAACCTGGAGCGAAGCATCTATAAAACAGGGGAGCGGGAATACTGGCTGCACTCTGTTGCAAAAAGTAACCGCGCTGCTTTGATCAACCTGGGTTTTGATGTAGACACCCTTGCGGAGAACAGCCCGGAAATTCCTGCTGATATCGCCGCCCTGGTGATCGCAGATCCTAAAACGGAGCTCAGCACTGCAACATTGGATAAGATCAGGAGATATATTGATAAAGGAGGCAACCTGTTTATACTGGGCGAGCCGGGGAAACAGCCTATACTCAACCCTGTATTACAGCAGTTAGGCGTTCAGCTGATGCCTGGCATCCTGGTGGAACCTACCAAAAATGAAATGCCGCATATGGTGAAACCTTATGTAACCTCCACCGGCGCCAATCTTGCAGAAGAAATGGTACTGCTGATGTTAAAAGAGGCCCTGAAAGAGAAAGATAATGAAGACTCCCTGTTTACTATGTTTCC
This sequence comes from Chitinophaga sp., assembly GCF_036569185.1. GTDB lineage: Bacteria > Bacteroidota > Bacteroidia > Chitinophagales > Chitinophagaceae > Chitinophaga. Next base: position 4,245 of record NZ_DATCRD010000112.1, on the reverse strand, counting down.
CGGCGTTACGGCCATTACATATGATTCTTCCGGGGGACCTTTTACCGTAAAGCCGCTGATGATGACGGAAGCAGATAAAACATGGCTGAAAGCAGGCACCCTCGTTACAGATTCCGTGCCGCCGGTGTATACCCCGCAGGATGGCGATATCCAGCGACCATTTACCCCCGCCGTTGCTTTGACGAGGAAGATCAATAACAGGGAGCAACGTATTGTTGTTTGTGGCGACGCTGATTTCATGAGCACTATCAGGAATGGGGGCGACTTTACCGGAAGGGCCATCTACAGCTGGCTGGACAATAATGAGTACCCCATCTATACGCCAAGGCCAAGGTCAAAAGACGTAAAGCTGGCCATCACGTTAACCGGTGCCAACGCATTGAGGATAATATACGTATGGGTACTGCCTGCCCTGGTGCTATTGCTGGCGGCGGTATTGCTCATCAGGCGCAAAAGAAAGTAAAAAGAACGAACTATGATATTGGAAACGGACAGCCAGACAATGGAAGACCTGGGGATATTCGGGCAGCGCGACAGAAGCGGTATCTGCGACCTGTACAACCATACGCATACCCGCGGTGGAGAAGCAGTATTGCAGGAGATGTTCCGGAACCCGCTGGCAAACCGGGATGCTATTAACCGGCGTAGCAGCATTATTAAACATTTTGCACAGCTGCGCATAGCGTTCCCTTTTGATGCCGCTGCACTGGACATGGCAGAAAAATACCTGGCCAGTGCAGATGAACGCGCAAAGCATCGCCAGTCGCCCCTGAGCGAAAAGGAAATAGTGAACGGCGTTACGGCTATTATAGCGCTGATGCAGCGTATTAACGTGTTCATCACCGCAAAAGAGGTTACTAACATCAACGCCTATACGGAAGAAAGGACATCCATTATCCTGCTGCTGGAAAACCCTGCCTTTGAGCCGGTGTTCAGGGAAAAGGGAAAAGGAAAGCTGTCGTACGGTGCTGTTGCCGCTTACGACACGCTTTTCAGGATGAGTGAGCGGAACAATGTGGAACAGCTCCTGGCGCATATTTACCATATGGATGTTTATTTGTCTGTAGCTACAGTAGCCCTGGAGCGGAAATTTGTTTTTCCGGAAGCGATGGAAAAAGGCGGGGGGATATTACACCTGGAAGGCGTATATCATCCTGAGCTGAAGCAGCCCATTGTCAACAATCTTTCTATGAGCGACGGGCAGAACCTGGTATTCCTGACCGGCGCCAATATGGCGGGTAAATCCACCTTCCTGCGGGCAGTAAGCACCGCGCTTTACGTGGCGCATATGGGCTTCCCTGTTGCTGCTGCAGGGATGAGATTTTCTGTAATGGATGGTATTTTTACCACCATCAACCTGCCGGATAACCTGGGCATTGGCGCCAGCCATTTCTACGCAGAAGTACTGCGGGTAAAGAAGGTAGCAACAGAGCTGCACCGGGGCAAATCCCTGTTCATTGTATTTGATGAATTGTTCAGGGGCACTAACGTAAAGGATGCACATGAAGCTACCGTAGCCATTACCAGGGCGTTCAGCAGGAAGAAGTCCAGCCTGTTCATTATATCGTCCCATATTGTGGAAGCAGGCGGGGAGCTGCGGGCACAGGCTGCTGCTGCCTTCCTGTACCTGCCCACACGCATGAACGGGCATACGCCGGAATATACCTATACGCTGGAAAAGGGAATAACAGACGACCGTCATGGTATGATCATCATACGGAATGAAGGTATACTGGATATCCTGAAAAGAAGAAGATTATGAGTTTTAATATAGATAAACAAACGCTGGATGAGCTGAACCTGCTGGGCAAGTTCCGGCAGGGATCCATCTACGGCCTGTTCTGCCAGGTGAAAACAAGAGGCGCCGAGCAGTTGCTGGACCATATGTTCCGTCACCCGCTGAACAATGCAGCGGCTATCAATGAGCGCAGCAGTATTTTCCGCTTCTTCCAGGAAGCAAACCTCAGCTTCCCCTTTGATGTACAGCAAATAGGTTTAATGCGGGAGTACCTGGATAACAGCGCCGGGAACAGCGCCTGGCTGGTGCTGGTCAACACCCTTATCAGGAAAGGCCTTGCCGCTCTAACCCGCGATGAGCGCTACCGTAAAACAGTGCAGGGGCTGCAGGCCGTTATCGTTACACTGAACCGCTGTAATGCCTTCCTGGAAACAGCCCGGGCGCATGGAACACCTTATGCCGGCCGCGTGGAAGCCGTAAGGGAAATGCTGTCTGATGCAAAGCTGCAGCGACTAAGCAACATCGATATTTATAAAGACCTGCCTGTAAGAACATTGGCCTTTTATGATTACCTGCTGAAAAATAAGCTGCATGAGCAAATGGAGGCCATCCTTTCGTTTATTTATGAGCTGGATGTAAACATTGCAGTAAGCCATGTAGCGCGCAGCAAGGGCTTCACCTATGCCGCCGCTTTACCGGAGGAGCGCAATATATTATCAGCCTGGGATCTCCGGCATCCCTGCATAGAAGGCGCTGTGGGTAATGACCTGCTGCTGCATAAGAACAGTAATGTATTGTTCCTGACAGGTGCCAATATGGCCGGGAAATCCACGCTCATGAAATCCATAGGCATAGGGCTGTACCTGGCGCATATGGGATTCCCGGTTGCAGCGGCAGGCATGGAATTTTCAGTAAGGGAAGGACTTTATACCTCTATCAATGTGGCGGATAACATCAACCTGGGCTACAGCCATTTTTATGCAGAGGTAGTAAGGGTAAAACAGGCGGCGGAAGCGGTGAGCAGCGGCAAAAGAATGTTGCTGATGTTTGATGAATTGTTCAAGGGTACCAACGTGAAAGACGCATACGACGGCACTTTGGCGGTAACCGAAGCTTTTGCAGTGTATGAGGAATGCCTGTTCATTGTTTCCACCCATATCATTGAAGTAGGAGAGGCATTGAAACACTATGAAAATATCCGCTTTGTTTATATGCCTACTGTGATGAACGGGCCTTACCCGCAGTACACTTATCGCCTGCAGGAAGGGATTACGGAAGACCGGCAGGGGATGATGATCATCAGGAATGAAGGGATCCTGGAACTGGTTGAAGAAGCGCCGGCATACAACAGCAAAGCATCTCCCGGTATTCAGTAAATATAAATGCCGCAGCAGTTAACAACTGCTGCGGCATTTAAAAAATGGTTGGTTTAAGCATGCATAACAGGAGCCGGCATCTCCTTTTCTGCATTGGTATTTATAATGGTTGCCTGGTGTTGTTCACCAAAAGTAATAAAGCTCAGTCCCAGGTTTATGGCCAGTAACGCTGCACTCATCCAGATTACATTGTGAACGCCGTAACTGGCTATAATAAAGCCTCCCAGCATGGTGCCCAGCGATATGCCTATATTATAGCAGGAGGTAAGCAGGCTGTTCACCAGCTCCAACGCGCTATGCGGCACCGAACGGGTGGTACGTATATTTCCTATCAGGAAGCCCCCTGTATGAATGGCGCCCCAGAAGGAAAGGATAATCACCATGGGAATAAAGATACCGCCAAAGAAATAGGCCAGGATCTGAACAAGGATAAGCAAAGAGAAAAATACGCGGGTAGTGCGCATTACATTCCTGCTCAGGGCAATGCCCGTGATCCAGTTGCCCAATACGCCCATACCGCCAAACAGGAGCAGCATGATGCTCACCTGGGTGCCATTCATATGGGAGATCTTTTCCAGGTAGGCCGCCAGGTAGCCATAACTTGAAAACATACCTGCCAGCATAAGAATGGTAGACACGAGGTTCAGCCATAACTGCGGGTTCCTTAGTACATACAACTGGCTTTCACCGGCTGTTTTCCTGGTGGCCGGCATGGAGGGTACAAAAAACAGCAGGCCCATAAACGCCACCAGGCTCACAAAGCTGGCCAGGAAAAAGGAAGCCTGCCAGTTACTGAAAAATTCAGCCGCATAGGTGGTGATCGGCACACCCATCACCGTGGCAATACTAACCCCCGACATCACAATGGAAACCGCCTTACTGCCCCCTTCTTTAAAGGCTACTGCCAGTGAAATGTTCCAGAACAGCGGGTGTAAAAAGGCCGGTAAAACCCGGGCAATCATCAGCACCGTAAAGTTGGGAGAGAAGGCAGAAAGCAGGTTGGATACTACAAACACAGCCAGTACAAGCGACATCAGCAGCTTACGGTTTATATTGGTGGTCAGGGCAGTTATAAAGGGCGATGACACCGCTACTGTTAACGCAAACGCACTTAACAGCCATCCCGCTGTG
>NZ_DATCRD010000111.1:0-15051 GCF_036569185.1 Chitinophaga sp. | reverse complement strand
CCGTTGGCGCCGGGCAATACCTTGATCTTCATTTCCAGGGCCATACCGCGGGTATCTTTCAGATCATAATTACGGTTTACATCATCAATAGTGGCATACACTGCATTGGCATCTGTTCCGTACAGGTGCACGCCTTTGCCTATATAACGGTTACCTGTATACGGCTTATCTACAAAAGAAGGAAGATACACGGGTGTGGAGTAAATAATAAACCCGTTTGTTTTCGGATCACTGAGAATAGTATGGTCATCTTCGGTAGGTGGTATCGTATAGGCGCCACCGTGATTGCTCACTATTACTATCATCCAGTTCTCGCCTGCATAGTTTTTACGCGCTTTTACTGCATTGAGCAGCTTCCCTATATAGTCGTCTGTTTGCAAAATGGCATTGCGGTACTGTGGTACGCTGAGGTCGTAGCCATATTGTTTACCACTGGCATCCACATTATTGTACTGCACCATTACCAGGCCGGCGCTGTCTTCCGCCAGGCCCGCTACAGCGGCTGTGGTGGCAGCTTCATCGTTATCTGCAAACACTTTATTTATATCTGCACCGGTAGTTAGGTTATTACCCAATGCATCAGAAGAGCTATAGGCGGCGATATGGATACCCGGCGCTCTTTCTTTAATGCGTTTAAAGAAAACAGGGAAGTTGTTCAGGTTGTTATTATCCATAGTATTGCCTTCAATACTGTGCTTGGCTTTATGCACGCCGGTGAGCAGATCGGCCCAGGTGGTGAGGTCGCCGATGTCTGTGTCTGTAACGGAGTTCCAGCTGAAAATGGCATGATCGGTAAGCGCGCTGATGTTGGGAGCATTGGCATCGCGCACCGACTGGCCACGGGCGCCATCCATGATCACGAACAGTACTTTGGGATTTTTTACGATGGCGCTGGTTGTATCAGTATAGTCGCCCGGCTCCAGCACCCGGTCGGGCTCCTTGTTGCAGGCGGCCCAGCTCACAAGCCCACCCAGTAATAATCCCATCATTCCATTGAGCCGTATTGTTTTATTTTTCTGCATGTGTCAGTGAATTAGAAGGTAACGATCATTTAAGTAAAAGCCTGGTGATGTTGCCGGCGGGTTGTTCATCAAATTTGCCAAACCCGCCGGTGATAAGCAATTGCAGCTGACCGGCGAAATTCCTGGTTTCCAGTACGCCGTTCACGACACCATCCAGGTCGCCGGTGGTGTTGTAACCCCTGGCCAGCGCCCCGGTATGATCCAGCAGCATAAAGTGCCCGCGGTGAACGCCGCCATAGTTTTTAAAATAGCCGCTTACCAGTACCATACCGTTGGAGAGTTGCCTGGCATAGGCGTAGTTGTCGTCGGCATTTTTTGCAGCGCCTTTGAAGGAAGGATCCACGGAGCCATCTTCATTCAGCAATACCAGTCCGTTCTGTGTTTTTCCGTCGAAGCGGGTAAAGTTACCCGACAGCATAAACCGGCGGGTGGCATCATTATAAGTGATGGATGAAATATAGTTATCTGCGCCTGTACCTACTTTGAAAGTACGGTCGATGCTACCATCTGTATTCAGGCGGACAATGTAGTTAACAGATTCATTGTTATACCGGGTGAAGCGCCCGGCAATGATCAGCTTCCCGTCTTCCTGCATAAAGGCATCGTTCACCGGGCCGTTGGGACCGTCGTTGCTGCGATGCAGCAGGAAGTTGTAGTTGAAGGAAGAGTCCAGCGATCCGTCTGCAAAGAAGCGCACCAGGTTCTTTATTCTCACGGAATCCACTATCAGTGAATCGCGTTTGGCCCGGTAATCTGATTTTCCGTATACCCGTTGCAGGTAGAAGTTAAAATTACCGGTGGCTGTGATCGTATTGCCATGCACAAACGCGCGCTGGATATTACCATCTACACCGCCATTGAACGCAGGCACCGTATCCCGGTCCAGGAAGGTTCTTACCACCATACTATCAATGGATCCATTGCTGTTCAGCACGGTGATATTATTTACTTCGCCGAGGTGGATATCATACGTAGAGAAACCACCGGCGATCACCATTTTGCCGTTGGGTAGCGTGGCAATGGTGTTCAGGTAGCCTCCCACCCCATCTCCTACCTGGAGGGAGCGGTCCAGTTCCCCATCTTTGGAAATAAGAACAATACGGTTCAATGGTTTTACCGATCCTTTGTTTTCATAGTTGGAAAAACTTCCTACCAGGATCATCCTGCCATCGGCCAGGGGCAATACTTTGCTGATATACCCATTGGAGCCTACCAACGCTTTGAAAGTGTTATCCAGGGTGAGCTTACCATTTACACGGAACACCGGTCCAAACACAATACGATCGCCAATGGTCACATAGCCAATACCTGTGCTGGCATTTTCCGGCACCTTTACTTTGATGCTTGAGCTGTCTACCGCCACTACTTCTGCCAGTTCACTGTTGATAAAAAACTTCAGGTCTGATTTATATGGCATCAGTCCCGTTGCTTTAAAGGTAACAGTGCTGCCGGGATCTCCGAGCCTTGGCGCCGGAAAATCCGTGCTCATCCTGATGCCCAGGGCAGGCTTACCACCGGCGTAGGGATCATCATACACTTTCTCCTTGTTGTTTTTGCAGCTTCCCAGCAGCATCATGCAAAGGCCGGATAAAAGAAGTGCGTTATAATATTTTTGCATGCATCTCATTTGATATAAATTTTACTTACCGGAATTTGCGAATACGGCTTGTACATCCTGGGCAAATTTGCCGGGGGCAAATCCAAAGGTGGCGTGATTGGCGCTCAGCACATGTACTACCCCGTTCTTCGTGAGTATATTACAGGAGGCCACCAGCGAAGTGGTCCAGTTGGCCGTTGGCGCCGCTGCATCAGGAATGTAGGAGATGCTGAGCTGCCGGTATCCCACATACTTTACACCGTTGTCTGAGTTGTAGATCACACCTATATTCATCGGCTGGTTGTCCCAGGAGTAATACATCTGCCCGGGAAAATTGATCAGCAGGCTATAGTCGATCTGCGGATAATCTTTCAGCTGGTTGGCGCCATGAAAAAGGTATACCGACAAATACTTACGCCATATTTCAGCGGGTACATCCTGCAACGTGCGGATGGTATCAAAGCCCCCGCTGTATAAGGCACTGTTGGTAGATTTAATGAGGTTCTGGATGCTGTAATCAGTGGGCGCAAAAAAAGTAACGGTATCGGAAGTGAATATCTCTTCCATGCCCGCCAGCTTTACAATAGCCGCTACTGAATCGAAGTAGAACGGCTTTGCGTTGAGGTAGTCCACCACGTTGCCATCGAAGTAAGGATTGGCCAACCCGGAGTCGAGATAGTAATTATCTTTTTTGCAGGAAGACAATGCTGTGAGTACGATCAGCAGCAGTACTACTCCATTCAGACTATATTTTTTCAGTGAGTTCATAACCGGGAGATTTAATTAGTCCAGTAAGTATTTAGTTGCACCAATGGATTCTGGTTCTGGATAGCAGGATCCAGGGGCCATGTCCACGCGCCCATATCAAACTGTAATTTTGTAAGCGGGTAATAGCACCATTTGGAATTGAAGATGCGGCCGGTCCTTACCAGGTCGAAGTAATAGTGGCCCTCTCCCATCAGTTCACGCGCCCTCTCTGCGAAGATCTCGTCCTTCAGCGCATCTCCCCCGGGGCCGGTATACGGGTTGGAGAGCGCCCTTCTGCGCACCAGGTTCAGCTGCGTGATGGCGTCTGCATCGCGACCCAGTTCTGCCAGGGCTTCCGCGAGCAGCAGCACGCCGTCGGCATAACGGAAAAGGATCACGTTACCGTCGGGGTTATAATCTTCCTGGTCGTTGATGGCATATACGTTTACAAACTTGAGATATTGGAAATCGCCGTTATCTGCAAACATATTTTCGTCAAACCAATACTGTACGCGTGCATCTGGCTGACCAGAAGGGAACAGCATCCGGAGAAAATCGGCCCGGAAATAGGAGTAGCTGTGCTGGTGCGTGGCTACCGGTCTTTTATACGGGTAGTGCAATACCAGGTCGGAGAAGGTATTGTACATGATGATCTCGTTATAGTTGGCGTTCTGCGCAATTTCAAACAGGCTTTCTTTGGTACGGCCCTGGAACAGTTTGCGGTAATCGCTCAGCAGCAACAACTCATACTGGCCGCTGTTTACCAGCTCTGTCCCCATATCTGCCGCCTGCTGGAAATAGCTTTTTGCATTGGCTTTATCGAAGCCGGCATTCCATACATCCAGTTCCATCATCAATGTGAGCAACGCGCCTTTGGTGGCGCGCACGCCAACATAGGCAGGATCGCTGTATTGCCAGGGCAGGTCGTCTTTTACTTTCGCCAGATCATCCAGGCAGTTTTTCACTACTGTTACCATCTTCTCCCTGGGCAAAGGATCGCTGTGATATGGATCTGCATAATAAGGCACATCTCCCCAAACCCTTACCATAAGCCAGTAGCTGATGCAGCGGAGAAAAACGGCTTCTGCCTGGTATTGTTTTCTTTGTGCGGCCGACACGTCGGCGAATTCCCTTCTTCCTACTTCGTAATACAGGTTATTGGCTGCCTGTATCACTTTATAAAATCCCTGCCAGCGGGTAAGCTCCACCCAGTGATAAAGGCCATCGTTGCCACGCAGCGCAATAAAAGTAGCAAGGTCGTTTTGTGAAACGAAGTGCACATAGTTACGGCCTGCTTCTTCAGGCGATTCAGCCATCATCCCGGAACGGATATCGCCGGCATTTGGCAGGAAGGGACAGGAGCCTAATTTATCGCGCAGCAACCCGTAAGTATCCCAGAGATTATTTTCAATATCTTCCCTGTTCTGCAAAAAAGCGTTCCCTGAAAGCCGGTCCAGCGGCTTTACATTCAGGAACTTTTTACAGCCTTGCTGACCCAGTGCAAGCAACAATGCGAGTAAACAGATAATCTTGCGGTTCATGATCAATAACTTTTTAATAAACATTTATCTTAAAACTCTACGTTCAAACCTGCGTTCCAGCTACGCGGAATGGGATAACCATTCGACTGGTCCCTGCCCAGCGCGGATACATTTTCCGGGTTAGGACCGCTGTAATTGGAAAAGGTTTTTACGTTATTACAGGTCATGTATACCCTTACGGTGTTGATACCATATCGGTGTGTGAGGTTCTTGTTCAGGAGATAACCAACGGTAATGGTGTTGATCTTAAAGTACGAACCATCTTCCTGGAACAGTGTCTGATCAACCCTGTACGGGTTAACGGCGCCTGCCCTCGTATAGTCGAAGGGGTTACTGTAGGTAGCGTTACTGCCATTTTGTTTCCAGTAATCGATCTGGTTAAAATCAACGATAGAACGCTGATCAAATGGCTGGCCCAGGTATTGCATGCGCTGCGCCAGCGCATCATTGAGGATATCGCGGATGGCCACATAAGAGGCGCTGATATTGAAAGTAAAGTTCTTATACGTTAGGTAGGACTGCAAACCACCTGTTAGCAGGGGCTGGGAATTACCCGCAATAGTATAGTCGTTGATATCAAGGATATAGTTCCCGTCGCGGTCCTGCCAGTAAGGATCCCCGGCCTGGAAGTATTGCCCGTTCGCCGTGCGGTATCTTAAACCGGTGGCAGGATCAATGGGCACATCCTCCAGCGTTTTGTATACGCCCTGGGTGGTGAGCAGGTAATTACTGAGCGCATTGCGTCCTACCCGGTAAAGTACATTCTGCCCGTTATCGTTCTGGATCAGCTGGCGTGCGCCCGCAGGCAGGCGGGTGAGAATGTCTTTATTGAGCGCACCATTTACGGAAATGCTCCATTGTACGGGGCTGGAAGCTCTCAGCGGACGGAAGGTGAGCATCAGCTCATAACCGTAATCCGCCAGTGATGTTTCGTTGGTGTTTACACGGTTAAAGCCGGTGATGTCTGCCAGGTTTTTTGAACGGAGCAGGTTTTCCACGGTTTTATAATACACATCGAACACCAGTTCTATTTTGCTCTGGAAGAAGCCTGCTTCCATACCAATATCATACTGCGTGGTGGTGGTAGGCTTCAGGAAGGGATTGGGCATCTGGTCAAAATCACTGCCTATCCTGGGGTTACCATTGTACGTGCCATTGGGGCGATAGGTGCCGTAAATGGAAAAGATATCACCGGAGGGCACAATGTTTTGTCCCCAGCTGCCACGGAGCGATCCATAGGTAAGCCATTTACTATCGGTAAAAATTTTCTCCTTGTTAAAGTTCCATCTCAAACCCAGCGAAGGATTCCTGGAATAGGGATCTTCAAAGCCGGAAGCTGAGCTGCCATCAATGCGGTAGCTGGCATCCAGTACATACTTCTGTTTGTAGTTATAGGAGAACAGGCCTGCAAAAGAAGCCGTGTGGTTCTGCGAGAAATTATCCAGCAGGCCTCCGCCTCTTGATGCGTCGTTACCATATCCCAGCGGGCCTTCATACTGATCGTTGGGCATACGCTGCTGCTGGATGATCTTCGCCTGCATGCCACGGTTGAAGATCTCGTTGAACACATTCAGTGTAAAGTTGTGTTTCTTGTTGATGCTTTTGAAATAAGTGATACTGTTACGGTTGTATAACTGGAAGTTCCGGTCGTCGTATGCCTTGATCCTTGAATAATCATTATTGGCCGCAGCAGGTGTAAACTCGTCCTGCGTATTGGAAGCATAGTTATAGCTGATGGCCGATCCCAGGCTCAGCCCTTCAATGATCTGGTAACTGGCATCCAGGCTGGCGGTAAGGTTCAGCGTTTTGTTATCGTTCTGTACTTCCAGTGCGCCCAGGTATCCCGCCGTACTTTGATAGAAAGAAGGCGCCGGCAGTAAGGATGATTTCTGCCCGTTGTCTGCCACACCGGTTTGTAATAACCCGTTACCGCTACCGAGCTTTCTTTTACCGATCTGCGTATTCAGCAGGCCGAAAATTTTAAGTCGCGGTGTAGGCTGGTACAGCATGTTGGTGTTGATGGAGTAACGGTCGAAGCCCGTGTTCCTGATCACCCCGTTTTCGTGGTAGTAAGAAAGATCCGTTTTATAGTTGAAGGTAGGATCACCACCACTGATGTTGATGTTATGCGTTTGGTTATAAGTAGTTTGATAGAAGATCCCCTGCCAGTTGGTAGAGCTGTTCCAGTAAGGATTTAAGCTGTCTGCCAGGAAAGGGGTGTTGGAAATATTCAGCAGGTCGGCATAGGTACCGTACTGCATGATTTCCTTTACACGGATCTGGCGCTCCAGGTTTCCTCCTACGGTAGCACGCAGTTCCGGCGGCGTATTCATAAAAAAGTTACCGGTGTAACGTACTACGGGAATTTTGGAGCTACCGCGGCGGGTGGTCACCACAATTACGCCATAAGCTGCGCGGGAGCCATACAGCGCGGTCGCCTGGGCATCTTTCAGTACTTCCATACTCTGGATATCTTCCGGCGGAATAAGCGATAAAGGACTTACACCGGGGCCCGGCGTTTGAAAGCCATAGGAGAAGTTGGCATCTGCATCAATAGGCACGCCATCTATCACGTACAGCGGCGAGGTGGGCGACAGGAAAGAGCTGGAGCCATTACCGGTAACGGTGATATTGGAAAGCCCACGGATGGCTACCACGCCCCTTCCACCGGGTGCGCCGGTATTGTTCTGGATATTGAGCCCTGGTACCCTTCCCTGCAACAATTGCTCTACGTTGGATACAGGCACATCCTGCAGGTCTTTACCGCTTACAATCACGGAGCTTCCGGTGGCCAGTTCCCTGGTTTTATTCTGGTAGCCTACAATAACGGTTTCATTCAGTTTATTTTCGTTGATGCTGAGACGGATGTCGAGGGGCTTTCCTTCCTTCACTTTCACAATGAATTCCCGGTAGCCCACGTAGCGGAAAGCCAGGCTTGCTTCCGGCGATACCTTTACGCTGAAGTTGCCCCTGTTGTCTGTTACGCCGATCACCTTCTTCTCTTTCCCGATCACTTCCATGATGCCTACGCCTATCATAGCTTCGGTGGATACTTTGTCGCTCACCGTACCCGTAACGGTCACCTTTGCCGGCGCGGGTTGTTGTGCCAGCAGCGTGCCGGCGCCGGCCAGCAGGACAAGCAGCAGCAGTGTTCCTGTTTTAAATATATTTGGTTTCATATCACCAGCTCATTTATTTCAAAATGTGATTCACTAGGGTTTTACCATTATTCATTTCTGAATCTTGGGTTGTCGCTATAGAAATAGAAGATCACGTCCCAGTCGCCCTTCTGATAAATAGCAAAGGAAAGATCCAGCGTAGCCCGTACAATACCGCCCCCATAGGCTTTCCGGTCCCAGGCGAACCTCACTTTCGCCTGCGAACCATCGCCGGTGGTCCACCTTGTGGCGTATTTGATCACAGGGATGGGATAGGCTACATCAAACTTTATGTACTGCGGCGTGGCCTTTACATTAAACCCGTGCAACAGGCTGTCCAGCGGGCCGGTAGCGTTGAATACCGATGGGTTGATAAGCGTGGAATCTTTTGCCAGGAATTTAAAAGAGATGGAACTGCCGTTGCCTGTTTTCCGGAAGAATACACGAACACTGTCGCTTTTCATTTCCAGTTCGGTGCTGTCGCCCATTACATTGCTGATAGAAGGATGATTATATACCAGGCTGTAGGAAGATGAATCCGATGAATACTTTATGGCGGGCAAACCGGTGAGCGGGTCTATATCATTAGCGGGACTATAAGGCAGTTCCCTTACCGGCGTCAGCTGCATATCCCTGTAGGTATTGGTACCACCGGTGTTGGTGGCTACTACGTCAAACAGGTAGCCTTTATGCGGCAGCTGGTGCAGCATAGTGCTATCAGCCCCTGCCCAGAGGATAAAGTCGCCCGAATGTTCGCGTATCTCCCATACCGGGTGATTTTCCTGTTGCCGTTTCCCTTCAATCTCCGCCAGCGATTTTTCATTACCGGTGTAACCCTTTTTCCATACCCATACCGGCACCATTTTTTCCAGGTCGTTGGTAGGCTGCAGGGTGAGGGCATCGCGCACGTTGGTAATTTTAAACGTGATGGGCGTGGTGGAGTTGTCGGTGTTATACACGCCTGAGAACAAGGTAGTGCGACCTAACGTAGGCGTAAACAATTTCTGGGTGTACACGGCTTTGGGGCTGAGATAGTCCAGGTCTTCCGGCAGCCATTTCCTGCATGCCGCCAGCCCTGTAATAAGGGCTGCTAAAACCCCGGTGAGCGCGTATCTGCATATTTTAGACATAGCATTCAACTTTTTACTTGATCCGCTAACCTTAGTTAACTTCACTGATTTTATAAGATCTGATATTATAGTTGCCATTCTCCAGGAAGAACCTCATGGTATGTGTTCCTTTCTCCAGGTGTACCGGCAGCGGCGCAGTGACGTTGGTGTAGTTGCTCCAGTCGCCGGTATTGGGCGCTGTCATAGGCCCTGTTACATCCTGTCCGTCTATTTCAAAATGGAAGCGGTTATTGCCGTTTGGCGCATTCGGACTGGCCACCCTGGCGGTGAAGAAGTAATCGCCGGTTTTCTTCACGTCGATGGTGTAGTTGAGCCATTCGCCATCGCTGGTCCATCCAATTTCATATCCGCCGCCTTCTTTTGCCATGCCTATATCCACGCCTTCGCTGGTTCTGAACTTGCCGCCGTTGTTGCCGGCATCCGCATCGTGGTAGCCAACGCCTTCCCCGCCGGGATCAAATGCTTCCGCAGGGATGGTGCCTGGCACCGGGTAGGGTTTATCCAGCGGTACAAAGCGCATATAGCGCAGGTTGTAATTGGAGAGATCGTATTTTACTTTCAGGAGATGCCTGCCTGCCGGCAGATCACGGGTAAGCACTTCGTTATCGTACCAGTTCTGATCGCCGCTGGTACCTTTGATCTTGATACCGTTGGTCATATAGTCGCCGTCAATTTCCAGGTGCAATGTCCCTGCTACTTCGTCGCTGCCTTTCCCGGAAGCGGCCCGTACAAACAGGCGGTACTGTCCCGGTTCATTTACAAACACGGTGAAGGCAAGCCATTCGCCGGAGTTGGTCCATCCGATGTTGTAGCCAACATCCCCGCCGCCGGCGTCCTGTATGTCCACTCCTTCTCCCGGGCGGTATCTGCCGCCGTTGTTGGAAACATCGTTATCGTGGTAGGCAACGGATTCGCCGCCTTTATCGAACTGGTCGAAGGAGATGGTGCCAGGTATGGGCAATGGTTCTCCATTGAAAGGCACTGGCAGTGTAGGGTTCACGCGGCCAATGAATTCGTCGAAACCAAAAATATGATTACGGTCCATTACGTTTACAAGGCCGTTGCTGGTCCTGATGTCAACGGTCACCGTATTACTGGTGATCCACTGGCGGGTATAAATAACGCCTTTTGTGTTGGCGAATTCAATCACACCCGGACCGCCGGCGGTATATCCTTCTGCACGGGTAGATACATACCGGCCGTGCATCCGGTAACCGTACCGCACGCCGTTCAGGTAAATACCATCCTGGTTGCTCATACTATCGGAAGGGATCACACCCGGGATAATATAGCGGGATACCATGGAGTCCAGTTCATTTTCCGCTACTGTAGCCAGGTACAATAAGGGGCGGCCCTGGGCTCTGCGGAGGTTATTCATATTGGAAACAGCTTCTGCAAAGCTGGCGTTGGTAGGCGCAAATACTGTATAGCGGCCATTCTTCAGGCTGTCTGTCAAACCCGTTTTATCTATTACAAACAGGAAGGAATCATATACGCCGGTCTGGCTTTTCAGAAAATCGTAGGTATTGCCTGCAAACTCATGAATGGTATTTTCATGGTCGTAATAGCCACTGTCTTTTTTACACCCGGCATACAAGAACAATATCACCAGTCCTGTTACTGCACCAACACGAAATATGTTCTTTCGCATGAGAAATAATTTGTTTGTTAGGAATAGAAAGCTTTTTTACCTGTTGATCCAGTAAGTGTTCTGGGTAAGTTGTTTGTTTTGCGTCAGTACATTTTCCGCTACGGGCCAGTAGATCCCGCCTTCATCAATAAGGCGGTTGAATGCGGCGTCGCTGCGTTTCAATTTATGATAGCGCACCTGGTCAAACCAGCGTTGTCCTTCTCCCATCAATTCTTTCCGGCGTTCGCGGAAGATGGCGTTTACCAGGTCCCCTTCCTTATCGGCGCTGTAGCGTTCCATTACGCGGAGATCGCGGATCTGGTTCAGCAGGTCAATAGCGCCGGTTTGCTCGCCCAGTACTGCCAGCGCTTCGGCTCTCAGCAGGGCAATGTCTTCCAGGCGCGTGAAGATGATAGCGCTGCCGTACATGCGGAAATCAGGATCGGAGGTGCCTCCGTCTAGTATTACTTTTATTTTGGAGAAGATGGGCACATGACTGTCGAAGCTGGTAAAGTACCGGGTGCTGGTGGGCTCACCCCTGATACTATCCAGGCTGAAACGTTCATCGCGGTTCTGGTCGAAGAGGGAAAGGATGGTATCTTTCGGCACATAGATCTCCGGCTGACTTTTAGATACCACGGGCGCAGCCAGCGTAAGCTCTTCCAGGTGACCGGTATAGGATGCTTCGCCATTGGTGAACTCAAAGTCGAACGCAATCATGTGATTATTGATAAAGTTATTGGAGCCTCTTCCTGAAAAGAAACCATTGGAATTGGTAAGCTGGTCTGTTTTCACAAACACGAGGGAGCTTTTCTGCGCATTGTCGAGCACAAATTTCGTATAGGCGGCTACGAGAGCGTACTTTGCCTGCCAGGCTGCCACATGCGCCATGAGCGCATATGCACTCAGCTTACGGGCCAGTACCCCATTCCATTTATCGCCGCCTTCCGCGTAGTAATCCCCTTGCTGCTGCGGATCGTTGGCGCTGTAGGCATAAGGCAGGTTATCTGCCGCAGCCTGTAATTCCTGTTCAATAAACGCCAGTATTTTTTGCTGGGGCGCTCTTGGCTGATCAGCAAATTCCCCATCATGTGAAGTGGTGATCAGTGGTACATCTCCCCAAACCCTCACCATATTAAAATAAGCAAATGCCCGGAGGAAGCGGATCTGCGCTATATCTACCGCCATGTTCTGCTCGCTGTAACGCGGATCTCTTGCTTTTACTTCCCCCACATGTTCCAGGAAAAGATTGGCAGCATTTACTACGGCAAAAAAACGGCGCCAGTTGGAAAGCTCATTGAGCATATCCAGGGGCGCATGCAGGTTATTGCTGATCACGGCATCTATATCCTGGCGTTGCACAGCAGCAAAATCGCCTTTCCGTAATTCCCCGTACATCCAGAAAGCATTATTGTTTGCCAGTGCGGCGCGGGTTAACCCGTATACGCCTATCAGTGCGCTGCGGGTATCTTCATGCGAGTTCCACATGTTCTTCTCCGCCACCGCGTGCGAGGAATCCACATCCAGGAGCTTCTTACAGCTTTGTAGTGTTCCTCCGCAAAGACATAACAGCAACAACCATTTTGCCGTATGGGTCTTGTTGAATTTTTTATTATTGAAAGATATCATCAAAAATCATTTTATGCGGTTCATTGAATGCTACAGGTCCATCTTTACGCCGAGGGTATAAGTTTTCGGGATGGGAAGACCATACCCGTTATCAACGCCGTTAAAGTAAATGAGCTCCGGATCACCGCCGGTATAAGGCGATATGGTGAACAGGTTGCTGGCCGTGCCGTATACGGTAAGGCCATGCAACACCGACCGTTTATTCCACCAGCGTGTTTTGGTAAAATCATACTGCAGGGAAATATTCCTTAGTTTCAGGAAGGAGCCATCTTCCAGGAACAGGTCCTGGTCTGCACGGTAAGCACCTGCTTTGCTCCATGGATTATACAGGGGGTAGCGGTTATAGTCGCCCACCTTTTGCCAGAAGGTAATTTCCTTCACGGCATCCATAGAGATCTGTCCTTCGTGGTTTACAAAATCGAGGTGACTGGCCACATCCTGGTTCAGGATCTTTTTACCGAGCGCATAGTACAGCGTGAAGCTGAAAGTGATATTACGGTAAGTAAAATCGCTGCTGAAGCCACCGGATACCTTTGGCAGATAATGCCCTTTCATTACTTTGTCTTTATCATCAATAGTGTTATCGTTGTTCTGATCTGTCCAGATGGGATCCCCGGCAGAAAGCGGCGTGCCTTTGTAAGTGCGGGCCTGTCCTGTTTTAGGATTTACCGGTATATCCCTTTCGCGGTTATAGATGCCCTGGTTTTCCAGTACCCAGAACTGGTCGATGGCGCTGCCTACTTTGAGCTTGCGCGCATCAGCACCAGTACCGATCTGCATTTCATCAATACCGCCTGGTAATGCCAGTAGCGTGTTCTGGTTATAATTAATATTGGCAGATGGGATCCACTGCAGCTTACTCGTTTTGGGCAATACGTTTGCCTGGATACTTAGATCGGCTCCGCGGTTACGTACTTTCAAACCGTTCCGGTAAATGGACGTATAGCCGTATTCGTTACCGCCGGGTATATTGAACAACATATTGTTATCTGTTTTATCATATACATCCAATGACACATTAATGCGTTGCTGCAGGAAGCTGATGTCCAGTCCTATATCCAGTTGGTCTGACCAGGGCCATTTAATATTATTGCCTACGTAGCCGGTGGAATAGGGCCTCGACAAAGCGCCCAGTGCGTTATAGGAGAATTTCAGCGGGTTGTTGCTGAATGAAAGATCGGAGAGATATTGCGTTCCTTCCCCAAAGCGGTCGTCTGTAAGGAGGCGTGCAATACGGCCCCAGCTGGCGTGCAGCCTCATGGCATTAATACCTTGCTGGTCTGGCAACAGGGTGCTTTTCAGGTTCCATCCTGCGGAAAAGGTAGGCGATACCGTCCACCAGTTGTCCGACGGCATGCTGGAAGAACCATCGGAGCGCACCAGCACGGAAAAGTCGAGCGCATCTTTATAGCGGTAAACACCACGGCCGTAAAACGACAATAAACGATGCCGCTGTTTATCGAGCGCCATGTATACCAGTGCGCTTTTAAATGCTTTAGGCAGCAGGTAATTGGCGTTGCCGGGATCAGAATTTAACAGGTTGAGCTTAATGAGATCGTTAGGGCCGTTGTATGCATAGCTGTAATTATAGCGGTTGAAATCCGCTTCAAATACCTGGCCTGCTTCCGCCGTTACATCATGTTTATTATTCCAGTTGTGATGGAAGCTGAGTGTATTATTAAAGCCCACGCGCTGGTTATAGCCAAAGTAATTGGATACATAGTTGATCGTTTCCATGAGGGTGCCGGGATAAAACACATCCCGCAGGCCTTCGTTATAATCTGCCGCCAGGCCGGATACAAAGTTCCAGTCTTTCGAGAACGCCACTTTCAAACGAAAGAAGCCATTAATGCTGTTGGTTTTATTTTCATCGATGGACTTACCATACTCGCTGAGATAAGCGCCGTATGCCGCTTTATTGGGTGGTAGCGGGGAGCCAAGATCCGGGATGTATTGAACATCTGCGAAGCGGTCGCGCAGGTTGCGGTTACGGCGGCGTTCCAGGCGGGTGGCGTTGATCATGGCCGACATGGTAAGCCACGACACCGGCACCATGTTAATTTCAAACATAGCGTTGTAGCGGTCCATACGGGTATTGTCACCGGGGTTATTCATCTGCTCATTGCCGGCGGCAAAGCGGAAATTGGCCCGTTCCGATCCGCTGGAGATACTGGCGTTTACGCCGCGGATAAATTTATTGGCATAGTAGAGATCCGTCCAGTTGGAGGCGCCATAGTATGCATCGTTGGTAGAATCGCGCAGGTAGGCCGGGTAGGTAAGAATGTTATCCAGGCTGGCGTACCGGTTATAGTAAGGTTGCCTGAATTCATTTTCAAACCTTGCATTGGTAGTATTGACGTGAGGTTTCTGTGCGATACCAAACCAGGTATTGAAGGCAATCTTTCTCCCGCCTATCACCGGCGCTTTGGTACGGATGGAAATCACGCCGCCGTTGGCTGCACGGGGACCATAGATGGCTGCCGCTGCATAGTCTTTCAGCACTTCAATGGAGGCGATGTTATTGGGATCTATGGCCGACAGCAGGTTGGTGGCGGGGCCTATGCGGTTATAATCGTATTGCTGTATATCAAAAGCAA
>NZ_DATCRD010000110.1:0-23497 GCF_036569185.1 Chitinophaga sp. | reverse complement strand
GCTCCGTCGGGCAGTTTTCTGACTTTCCCCCAGGGGTTTATATCGATGACGTTTAATTCTTTCATACGGAAAAACAGGCTGCTGAAATCATCTACCTGCACACAAACATGCCCGCGGAAAGAGGTTTTGTCTTCCCATTCGGAAATATGTAATTGCTGCTCTTCGTTGAATTTGAAAAACATAACAGGGTAATCAAACCGGAAGGCGGCAAGCGGCTCCAAGCCCAATTCATGCTGATAGAAATGACCTGCTTTTTCCAGGTTGTCTACAATCAGTGTTACGTGATTAATTTTAAGTGCTTTGGCCATAAATAATTATTTACAATACCACTTCTAAACTTTTTGTTGATACTCCCGTACAAAATCCCAGTCGGGGGTTACGCCTAACCCCGGAGCGGTGGGCGCTTCGATAACGCCATTTGTCACTGCAATCTGTTCTTTTACCAGTTCATACATCATCGGATTGCCTCCCAGTGAGAACTCAATGATAGTGGCCGATGGCGATGCAAATGCTACATTCACTCCTGCCATAAAAGAGAAGGCAGAGCCCCAGCAATGCGGCGCCAGCTCCAGCTGATGCACACTGGCCAGGTGCGATACGCGCACCGCTTCTGAAATACCGCCAATGATGGCTGCATCCGGCTGTATTACATCAATGGCCCTTATCTCCAGCAATTCATTGATATCAAAACTGGTATATTCACTTTCGCCTGCTGCGATGGGAATATAAGTAGAAGCTCTTACTTCTGCTGTACCTGTTTTATTATCCGGACTGATAGGTTCTTCAAACCAATACAGGTTACAATCCTCCACTCCGCGGCAAAACTGCTTTGCCTCCGGAACGCTGAAGGTGCCGTGCGCATCTGCCATCAGTTTAATATCAGGCCCCAAAGCGGCTCTGGCAGCTTTTACCCTGTCGATACTGTTTTGTACGGTCTGGTCCATTACGCCCACACGCATTTTAACACTGCCAAATCCTTTGTTTGTATAGCCTTTCAGTTGTGCGCCAATGTTGTCCGCATCTGCCCAGCCACCGCTGGCATATGCCGGCATCTTATCCCTGCAGGCGCCACCGAGCAGGTCCATCACCGGAACATTCAGCATCTTCCCTTTTAAATCCCACAGGGCCGTATCAATACCGCTTATGGCAGATATGGTAAGGCCCCTTCTTCCGAGGATAGGGAATTTCCGGCCTCTCAGCAAAGCATAATGATCCCTTGTGCCGTTATACATCTCTTCCCAGAGACGGTAAATATCTTTAACTGGCTTACCCAGTAAAGCCGGCTTTAATTCATTTTCAATACAATTTACAATGGAGGCGCATACCCCCGAAGATCCAACCGCTGCTTTGGCTTCTCCAAATCCCTGGAGACCATTATCCGTTGTTATCACAACAAGCGTCATGTCAAAATTGGCTAATAATCCATAGTCTGAAGTATGTTGTTTTTCTTTAGGAACAGGACAGCGTAACCAAAATGCCTCTACATTAGCTATTTTCATCTGTTAGCAGTTGACTTCTTTAAATAAGTTTTGATAAAGTATTAAATGATTCGGCAGTGAGCATGGTATAAAATGCTTCGGTAACAGAAGCGCTGCCATGGTCTGCCAGGAACTTTTCCTGCTCGGCAGATAAGTTTTCCGGGTGCTCATCAATTGAGCCCGGGTAAGGATTGGCGGGAGTGCGATCCAGCGGCGCGCAAAATTCTACGGAAAGCACGTCATCATAGTTTATTTCCCGCAGGGTATCTATGATCTTTTTCCAGTTGAGATGCCCCATTCCCGGCGCCATGCGGTTGTTATCCGCCACATGGAAGCCTACCAGTTTTCCTTTGGCTCCCCTGATGGCCTCAAACATATCTGCTTCTTCAATATTCATGTGAAACGTATCCAGGCACACGCCACAGTTGGGGCCTACGGCTTCCGCCAGCGCCAGCGCCTGGGCGCCCCGGTTGATGAAGTAGGTTTCAAACCTGTTGATAGGCTCTATGCCTATTACAATGCCTGATGCCTCGCTATAGTCGTAAATTTCCTTCAGTGCGCCAACGGCCCATTCCCATTCTTCTTCAGGCCGGCCATCGGGCACAATTTTTCCTACCGTGCATGGCACTACAGACACCATATGCCCGTCCAGTTCCTTTACCATGCGTACTATATCTTTTACATATTGCACTGATCTTGCACGCTGGGCTTCATCCCGGGCCAGCAGGTTACGGTCGCCCAGCATGAGGGTCACTGATCCCCAGCACGACAGGCCATGGCTCTTCATCAGTTGCCTTATGTTTTTGGTATCGTATTGCTCCGGGGTTCCGGCAATCTCAAGTTTGGTATATCCAAGCGCTGAAACCCTCCGTATGGTGGTTTCTATCGTTTCAGACCGCATCCAGTTGTGTATCCCTAGTTCCATAACGCATTAATTATAAAAGTGGATGAATGTTTTCTGCAGGTTAAATTTTTTGCCCGTCACGGGAGAATGGCCGGCAGCGCGGCTGCTGTAAGGCGCAAGCTTGTTGGTTTCATAACAGGAACGTTTTTTTTATCATTGTTTCACAAACTTATTCAGACTTCTATTGAAATAAAAGTACTTCATTTGCAATATATCGATACTATATTTGCTTTTTTTCTTAATTTTTGCTTTAGAAAAATAAATAGTGTACTAAAAATAAAGACATTATGAAAGTTTCTTACCGGCACATATCTACGCCCGAAGATGCCAGCTTCGTGATTAAGGAATTTTGTCAGCCACGTTTTACCAATACTTTTCATTTTCATCATGGCCACGAATTGATCCTGATCGTAAAAAGCGCAGGAAGAATGTACGCAGGGAATAAGGTGATGAATTACCACGAAGGGGAAATTTATATGTTCGGTCCGGGCCTGGTGCATTGCTTTTGTAACAATGATTCTCCCGTGGGGGCCGATGAAATTGCCCATGCTATTATAGTACAGTTCACCGAAGATTTTATTGGCGGGGATTTTTTTGATAAACTGGAATTAAGGAAGATAAAAGAACTGATGCAGCTGTCTGAATGTGGAATAAAGTTCAGGAAGGTACCTGCTGTTAATAACCTGTTTTTCCAATTCCAGGCAAACCAGCAAATGAAAAACCTGATCATCCTTTTACAGATACTGGATGAGCTGTCGCTGCAGTGCAAAGAAAGTATCCAGTTGCTTACAGATGATCCCGGCAAGGTACGCTATAAAGACGCGGATTCGAAAAAGCTGGAGCCGATATTTAAATATGTATTGGATAATTATCATCATCATGTAGACAGCAAATCGGCCGCTTCCCTGGCCTGTATGAACGAAGCCGCATTTTGCCGTTATTTCAAAAAAAGAACTACCAAAACATTTTCACAATTTGTGAATGAAATAAGGATCAGTCATGCCACAAAACTGTTAATAGGCACAGAAGATGGGATCGCTGAAGTATGCTATGCCTGCGGATTTGACAATATCTCCTACTTTAACCGGCAGTTCAAAATTTACCAGGGGAAATCTCCCCGGGAATACCGCAAGGCATTTATTGAAAGTAATGTCAGCTCGCCCAGCTTCCGGCCTACGGCAGATTAATTGCCTGCCTTATCGGCCTGCGTATCAAAAAAATCATTTACATCGCCGATGGCCGTCCGGGTACATCTCATAATAATATCCTGCAGATCGGCGCCAGCGCTGTGCAGCGGGTCAATGGCTTTTACCAGCATTGTTCTCAGCTCAAAAAGCGCCGACCTGTCAAATTTTTTTGACCCTTTTACCAGCTCCAGTTTCATACGCTCCTCCTGCTGGTTTTGTTTGGGATTAAATATGCCATTCAGCTGACTGCACTGGTCGCAGATGCCGTTTTTATTTATAAGGGCGCACCTGTTATCAAAAATGTTGGTCATGGTATCCCTGGAATCGTGAAGAAGATGTTTTACCACTCCTTCCGTTTTATCCAGGATGAGGCAGATCTCCCTGACCTGGAAATCATACATGTCTTTTAAGATCAATGCCACCTGGTTTTCGATGGGTAAAGTTTTGGAGATACAGGTGAAACAAAAATCGATGTGCTCCCTCATTTCATAGGCCCCGGCATTGGAGGTCTGGTGCACAATTCTGAACGACTGGCTGATTTCCGGTGTGCCGATGGCCAGTTTGGCGCCCTGGTCCTGCGCATCAGCCGGCCATCTTTTTTGTTTTCTTAAATGATCATAGGCCAGGTTGGTAGCTATTTTAAATACCCACGTTTTGAGCGAAGCATCCTGGTTAAAGGTAGATAGCTTATCGAAAGCCCTGATAAAGGTATCGTGTGTCAGGTCGTCCACATCATTGCGGTCGGTTAGCAAACGATAGAGATATGATTTCAGCTGTTGCTGGAACCCGGCAAACAGCGTCTGGAATGCATTAATATCTCCGGCCAGGGCATTTTTAAGTATTTCTTCTTCCATGTAGTCAATTTAATGTTTTAAAATAAATTAGTTGCTTCATTTATCCTTCTGACGGTTTAGCCGGGTAAAACGATCGGGTTTTTGTAAGATAATTTAAATTTAACCTGCCATCTATACAGCCTTATGGGCAACTATTTTATTTTTGTCCGATTGTATGCTAATGGAATCCTCTGCAACACGCCATACCGAGCATTTATTTACAGATATTTACCTGGCCCACTGGGACACGCTTTACAGGATTGCCAATAAAAAGATTGGCTATGCCCAGGATGCGATGGACATTGTACAGGAAACATTCATCTATGTATGGCAGCAGTTCCCCTCCCTGCAGCTGGAAGGCCCCGGCACAAAATCTTTCCTGGTCACCTGCCTGTATTACAGGATATTTGGTTTCCTGCGGGCCAAAGGCCTGAAGGAAAAACATCTTCAGCATTTCCAGTCGTACCTCGACAATGAACTAAGCATAGACCCTCATTACAGTGCAGCCGATATAGAAGCGGAACTAACAGCTGTCAATATTGCTATAATGGGAGAACTGGACCGCATGCCGGAGCGTATGAAGCAGATCTTTATCCTGAACCGGTATGAAAATAAGCCTGTTGAAGAAATTGCCCATCTCTATTCCATCTCCCCAAAAACTGTAAAAAACCAGCTGAGCGAAGCCATGCGCCGTTTAAAAAACTTCGCGGATTCCTATCCCGCTACTGTTGTATTGCCATTGATCCTGCTGTTCCTGGAAGATTAATCTTTGGTTGGTAACAATTTGTTAACCTGCTTCACCCGGGACTTTCAGCCAACTCTGCTCTAACTATATGTATGGAGCCTAATAAACAAATGCTGGAAGAAATACTGGACCGCCTTTTTAAAGGAGAAGCCGGTGAACAGGAACGGGAAGCCATCCGCGACTGGATGATTTCTATGGATATTTCCGATACCGCCACTTCAGAGAATGCCCTGCAAAATGCCAAACACGAAATGCTGCAACGGATACTGGCTATGCCCCGGGAACCGCAGCAGGAGCAACCGGTAAAACGGGTAGTAAAGGCGCTTACCCTATGGAAAGCTGCAGCAGCTGTAATGCTGGCCGCTTTTTCATCCTGGTTTTTGTTTACCCGTACAGTTAATAACCGGCAGCAAAAGGATTTACCATATACTACGATTGCAGCTACCGGGAAGGAAGCAAAATATATCAGGCTGCCGGATGGTTCTGATGTATGGTTGAACGCCCGTTCAAAACTGGAATATATACAGGAGCGGTTCAATAAGAAAGACCGCTGCGTGCGCCTTACCGGGGAAGGCTACTTTGAGATAACAAAGGACGATGCAAGGCCTTTTGTTGTTTCATCAGAGAATATTGAAACACGGGTATTGGGAACTGCTTTCAATATAGAAACCTATCCCGGGGAAACAGAAATAAGAGTGGCACTTGTAAACGGGAAGGTAGCGGTGAAAGATGTGCATACAAATGGTTACACGCTGCTGCATCCCAATGAAATGCTGCGCTATTCAAAGGGCAATAAAAAATGGGGCGTGGTGTCTTTTTCTTCAAATATGACACGCAACTGGATAAGCGGGCACCTGATATTTGAAGAGCTGCCGCTGGCAGATGTGCTGGATCGCTTTGCCCACAGGTATGGTTTATCACTGCAGTACGACAGAGAGTTATTAAAAGATAAAAGAGTAACCGGGGATTTCAGCCCGGAAAAATGGCAAACGGTACTGGATAATATCCTGTTTATCCACCGGTTAAAATATACCATGAAAAATGGAATTGTATATATAAACAAGCGGTAATCACAATCCTTATTTAATAAGTAAAAAATGGATCAGAAGATTAACAGGAAACTGGTATTGCGCCAG
Organism: Chitinophaga sp.; assembly: GCF_036569185.1. GTDB lineage: Bacteria > Bacteroidota > Bacteroidia > Chitinophagales > Chitinophagaceae > Chitinophaga. The sequence goes on along the minus strand of NZ_DATCRD010000110.1, from coordinate 17,214 downwards.
TTTCTTAAGGGAATGCTATTGACTGTACTGTTCCTGCAGTTTATGCAGGAAAGCCGGGCACAGCTAAGCAACCTGAAACAAAAGGTGGAGCTCAGGCTGGAAAAAACCAATGCACTGGCGGTCATTTCGGCGCTGGGGCGCCAGTCGGGCTGTTCATTCTATTACACGGCGTCAGAGCTGGGAAAAATTTCGATGCCGTCCTTTTCCGTTAACGGAACATTGGGCCAGGCGTTACAGAAGCTCAGGACAGTTGCCCCGCTTGAGTTCAAGGTATCGGGCAATAATATTTCCGTACAGGTAACTGCTGCTCCCGTACCTGTAAATGCCGACACTACCGGCTGGTACATCTTCAAAGGGCATATCACCGATGCCAAAAGCGGTAAGCCTGTTGCCAATGTGGAAGTATATGCACAGGAGCAGCAGCAGTCGGCGGTAACAGATGCAAACGGGAATTTTGTGATCCGCATGACGGCAGCGCGCGACCTGTTCATTTTTTCCAGGGCAGGTTATACCAGCCAGGTGATCAGCGGTGATACGCATACCCCGTTGGATATTAAAATGATGCCCGATAGTAAAACACTCTCCGGTGTAACCGTTTCATCGCGGCGCAGGATGAACAGCGAAGCGGCATTGTTGAATGAAAGACAACGCGCGGCAGTAGTATCAGACGGTATCTCTGCAGAGAATATTGAGAAAACCGCCAGCATCACTACTACCCAGGCATTACAACGGGTATCGGGCGTTACGGTGACAGACGATAAATATGTTGCCGTAAGAGGGTTGGGCGACCGTAGTGTGATAGGAGAGCTCAATGGTATCCGCCTGGCCTCATCAGACCCCGACAGGAGCACTATCCCGCTGGACCTCGTACCGGCCAACCTGCTGGATAATATCGTGGTAATTAAAACCATGACGCCCGACAAACCCGCAGATGCTTCGGGCGGTATCGTGGAACTGAAAACATTGTCTATTCCAACGAAGCAAACACTGGCCATTACCATGCAAACAGGCACTAATTCCAATATCGGCCTGGGGGGTAAGGTGAACAGCTTTTATAACAGCGATATGGGTTTCTGGGGACAGAAAATAAAAGGCCATGACCTGCAGCCGGATTTTCTGCATCTCAGCAAACAATATCCGGGTGGCCTCGCACAGTTACAACAGTTGGCAGGAGGCGCCAAAAATGATCCCACGCTTTTAACAGAGGTCAACAGGATCAATAACATCATGCATGATTTTGATCCCGTGCTCACTACCCGTTATAAAAAAGCGGCGCTGAACGGCATTTATAATGTAACCTATGGCAACTCTTTCACTATGCATGGCCAGCAGCAGCTGGGCATTATCCTGAGCGGCAGCTACTACAGCCGTTCCACGGATGTATCAGATGGAGTATTGAACCAGTACAGCATTTACCAGGGCGTTATGACGGGCAATCCTTCCATTGATGAATCGCGCAACATTCCCGCATATATTACCCCTAATACGCCCAACCTGGGAAAGTACGTAGGCTACAGGGAGAACACCGGTACGCAAACGCTGAACTATGGCGTGCTGGGTGGCCTGGCTTACCGTTTTAATCCCAACCATGAAATCAGTTTTCAATACATGGGCAGCTGGGGTGGCGAAACACAGGCTACCAGTCTTGCAGGCCAATACGCTTATGCAACCGGGCTTTCAGGGCCTGTTTACAGCAACATCTATTCGCTCAGGCAAACCTATCGTAGTTTCAATACGTTCAACCTGCAGGGAGAGCATAAATTCGGGGAGGGCAAATATGCACCACGACTGAGCTATAACGCCGCCTCTTCAAAATCGGCGCAGGATGATCCTGACTACCGTTTTGTGAACCTGGCAGACTACCGCCCTGCGGGTGGTGGCTATTACATGATACCCACTCCCGATGGCGTTGGCAATAAGTATATGGGCGTAACGGATTACTATGCGCTGGTATCCGGCTATGTGAATGGCTTTGGCCCCTACGGCAAGATACAGGCAGATCCTAACGGGCGGCGCTTCCGTAACCTTACTGAAACCAACTATAACTACAAAGCGGATGTAACGTTGCCTTTTGGTATACATGGACTGGACCAGGCGTTCAGGGCAGGAGTTAACTATCTCTACCGGGAAAGGGACTTCGGGGAAAATGTGTTGTCGTTGCCCGGTTCCAATTTCTCTACATTGAAGCAGTACCCGCTTTATACCGTGTATGGTAACCTCAACCGGCTGGTGGGATACGACCAGGTGGGCATTCATCTGCCCACCTCCGCTACGCCGGAAGGCGCGCCCCTGGCTGGCGGATTCCTGTATAATACCAGGAAATCGCCCAACAACTACACCGGCTTTTATGAAACCAATGCCTTTTACGGTATGCTGGATCTGCACCTGATGAAGAACCTGCGTTTAACAGGCGGTGTGCGTTTTGAAAAAACGGATATCAGGAGTAAGGTAGATACCTCCGGCATCTACATTGATCCGTCGCTTTCAGAAGGCGGTGTAAATCTCGTATATACGAACCCGTTATCAAAGTATGTGGCCGGCTACAAGCCTTATTATTCCGCCAACCTGACTTATTCATTGCGTGAAACCATGAACTTTCGCCTGGCTTACGGCACCTCGCTGGCCCGCCCGGAAATACGGGAACTGACAAATGTATTTGAATTTGATCCCTTCCAGCAGGCGTTGGTAGTTGGGAACCCTGATCTTGTTAATCAGCAGACGAAGAGTTATGATTTCCGCTGGGAATGGTTCCCAAACAAAGGGGAAGTGCTGGCGGCGTCCGTATTTGCAAAGGAAATTAATAACCAGCTGGAGAAAGTATTTATCCAGAATTCTGACGGCGTGAACGCGAAGTACCCTGAATTTCCAACAGTGGCTTACCAGAACAATCCTAACACAGGGCATGTATGGGGCATAGAACTGGAGGTAGTGAAAAACCTGGGACTGCTATGGTTGCCGCTGAGAAATTTCTTCCTTGGCTCCAACCTGATGATCGCCTCCAGCAGTGTGCGCAAGAACAACGAACGGCTGGACGCCGCGCGTATTATAGACCGGCAGTCGCCTGAAGAAAGCCCCCTGTTTGAGCAGTCGCCTTATTCCATCAATGGTTTCCTGAACTATACCAACACAAAGTTGGGTACAGACATTACCACCACATTCAATATGGTAGGAGAGCGGCTGATACAGGTGAACATGGATGGGGCGCCGGATCTCTACAGCAGGCCTATGCCGGTGCTGGATGTTGTATTCAGCCAGAAAGTATGGAAGCGGGTTGTTTTTAAAGGATATGCAAAAAACATACTGAACAGCGCCTACGAGGAAGTGTACAGCAACCCTGGTACAGGCGGCAAATACTATGGCGCCAGGTACGTGAGAAGAAGCTACCGTCGCGGCACAGAATATATGTTGGGTCTTACTTATAACCTGTTCTAAAAAATGTTGGAAATGAATAGAACAACTACAAAATATTTTTATCATGTGGCGCTGGGCTTTATGCTGATGCTGAGCGCAGCCTGCAGCAAGGATAAAACGGATGTGCGGGCAGGCAATGAGCCGGATTACAGCAATATGGCAAAATCTACCACGAGGCTGGTCACATTTAACAGCAATATTGATGTGATGGTGAACGGCATAAAGGTAACCAACTGGCGTTTTACGCCCGCTAACAGCGGCTATCCCAATACCTATCCTACTCAATACTTTCCTGCTAACGGCAAGTTAAGCAGCGTATGGTACCTGCCCCAGCAATTCCTGGATAGCAAAGGGCAGGCGTTTATCAAAACCGGCAGCCCGGGAGAGCCTTCGCTGCCGGATTACATCTCAGATTCATTCAATGTAAAGGATGATTATTACCATCCTTCAGATTACTACCTCGGTACCAGCGCTACAACAAACAGTAACGGAACGTATGGTGTTACTGTGGTGCCCCGCACCACAGCGCTGCCTGCTGATCCCAGCCATATACGTATCCGGCTGGTGAACCTGTGCAGTGCCATAGGAAACGGTGGCAGTGGAACGCTGACGCTGGCTTATGCCGATGGCAGCGCTGTGAGCAGCGCTACTTCGGGCATTGCCAACCATGCCTGGTCTGATTATATAGAGCTGCCTTATGGCACTTACCAGTTCAAAGTACTGATAGATGGCACAGGTGTGCAGATACCGGGAAAGCCGGCTATGCTCACCAGTGTAACATCCATGGATAATTATTCACTGGGCGGCACACAGGTGTATTACAGCCCGGTGCAAACCTTCCAACCCGGCGGCGTATATACAATAGCGGCAGGCATCACCGGCGGCGCTTACCAGTATGCGGAATATCCGCTCTTTCCCAACTGCTTCTCTGTTATAACAGACGTAGATCCGCCTGTTAATATCACCTATGGCCGTGTGCAGGTAGTGAATGCTGCTGCAGAAGGCGAGAGCGGGCTGAATGTACAGGTCGATGATATGCCTGCGCGTCGCATTGCTTACGGCAAGGCAGGGGAGTACGTAACGCTGGTGGCAGGAAAGCATCATATCAGGATAGCCGGTAATGCAGCAGTGGAGAAAGATATTGAGCTGAAAGGGGGAGATAATCTCACTGTCTGGGCCTGGCCTGCAACAGATAACAGCACCTCATTAACGGTAACATCCAACAATATGGGAGGTATCAGGGTCAATGGCGGTAATGCAGACGGTTCAGATGCCACCAATAATATATACAACCCGCTTGCATTCAGGATGCTGCTGCAGGCGCGTTTCCTGAACCTGTGCCCGGATCTGCCTTATGTAACATTCACCGATACGAATGGGGCCCTGTTCAGGGAAGATATCTTTTCTTCCGCTGTTGCAGCGCAGCATCTCCGGCCCGGACAGGCGCCCGATCCGGCGGCGGTTCCCTATCCTTATGTTGACCTGAAGTTCCTTACCGGGGGCAATATACAGGCTTACAGCTCGCAGCCCGGAGTGCTGCCTGGCAACAGGCTCACAGGTGTGGCAGCGCTCACGCCGGCCGATTTTGTAAGAATGCCTGGCAGTTTTTTTCCGGACGGAAATTATGGCTCCGAGCCAGGCGTGTATACGATAGCGTTAGCAGGCCGGAATGCCGCCGGGAAAAATCCGAAGATGATAGTGATTAAACATAACCAGTAACAGATTACATAATGATACATTTTGATACCATCATACAGCGCGGCGGGATGCTATTATGCTGTGTGCTGCTGATAACAACGGGTTGCCGCAAAACAACGTACAATGTGATCCCCGAAGCGGCTTACCTGCGGGTGTTCAACAGCCTGAACTATGATGTGGACGTAACTACGAAAGACCAGCCGCCTCCTTTCCTGGCTATGATCATTGACCCGGAATATGATGCTTCCGGGTTAGTCACCGGCGGAAAAATAGTAGGCGATCACCTGGATCAGCGCAGCGCCTATGCCGGGCCATACCCTGCCAATGCAGGCAATACTTCTTTCCGCAATACAGAATACCCCGGCAGTAAGAAGGTGCTGGTAGGGCCTATTCTGAATGGCTTTAACCTGTCCAGCTGGGCGCAGATCCCCTCGGGCAGGCACCGTGTGTTGTTCTACAGCCGTCCCATCAGCGAAGCGCCTTTTTTCAGCCTGCCGGAGCGCGACCGGAAAAGCTTACTGGTGGATAGTACCATCGACTTTACGCCAGGAGAGGTATATACCATGGAAGTATTACAGAAAACAGTGGCTACACAGTACCCGCTGCCCATAACGCTGTACCTGCGGAAGGAACAGTTTACCAGAATGCCTTTTTCAGATACCATGCTGTATGCGAACTTCTACAACCTGAGCGCGGAAGGCTATGCTGCCGCTAATCCCGGAGCGCACCCCAGCGGTTTGCAGGGATACGTGAATGCCAACAATAAATGCCGGGCCTTTGGCGATACGATGAACATTTATTATTCACTTTTTACAGATGATTGCCCCTATCCTTATGTAGACGGTTCACCTACAGGCAATACCCTTATCCCGGGTTTCAACAACCTCTGGCTGGGAACAGTGGTACGGTCGCATGTTGCAGGAGTGGCGCCTTATTACAGCGTACCTATGTTTGCTGCGCCGGATACCACAGGCGGTATACTCAGCAGGCAATGGGAATTATTCATCCTGATGCGGCCCGGTCTTTTCCCGCTTCCCGGCCCTGTGGCGGTGGATGGCTCCAACGGGATGGCGCAGGCGAACGCACAGTTTGGCGCTATTGGTTGCAGCAATGGCAGTAATGATGGTAAAGGTACCACTTCCGCATTGGCCAGACGGAGCGTTCCAAGGGTTGACTTTACTGACCTGATCGCCAGCAGCTGGCTGCCCAATCTTATCAGGTATACGGCGTCTGGCCCCTATGTACAACGGTCTTTCAGTACCATCAGCTCCATTGAAATTATCAATAACCGGGTATACATGATGAGTGTGCAGCGCAGCTACCCACCGCCAGGTAACCAGTAAATAGTAATTGTAAGCATTCAATAATTTAACTATCAACAATGACTAAACGAATATATACCGGTTGTTTTATTGCACTATTGCTGCTGGTAGCAGCTTCCTGTAAGAAGCCGGATTTTGAGGCGGAACAACAGGCGCAGGCCACAGGTACCATCAGTGATTATCTGAACAATAACTTTGATCTTTCTCTCTTTGCTGCCGCAGTACGCAAGGCCGGCCTGATGGATAGCCTGGACCAGGCAGCTGCCACTTTTACGGTAATGGCGCCCACCAACAGCGCGCTTAATAAAGACAGCGTTTTCAACCCGTCTGATTTTGACCACTGGCCTGAAGACAGTCTTCGGTATTTTGTGCGTACACATATACTGTCATCAAAACTTTTCTACAGCGATGTACCGCTTTCGTCAGATAACAGGTATAGTAACCTGAATGGCGTCCAGCTGTATTTGTCCCGTTCCAATGCCGCCAATGGTACTGTGCCATTTACAGTGAACGGTGTGAATGTGATAAAGGAATCTTCCCTCAGCACAACTACTACTGCCCGGTTTGGCGCTACCCAACTGAACGGCGTAGTGTACCCGCTACCCAATACCATAAAGGTATACCCCGGCACTGTACAGGCCTTCCTGCAATCGCGGCCTTATTTTTCACACCTCATTACAGGATTGAAAAAATTCGGTTACTGGGAACAAATGGGCAGCGACGGACCATTCACTGTTTTCGCGCCATCAGATTCTTCTTTTGAACGACGTGGTATGACGCTTGACAGCATTGGGCGTATGGATATTAATCACTACGACCCGGTGGTATTTGGTGGTTATTTCCTCAAACCCAATCACGTTTTTGTGACGGACATGGCACAGTTACCACCCGTTTCCGGTGTGCTCAGCCTGCCTTTTCAAACGCCTTCTGCAAATTATAAACTGATCATGTGCCAGAGCGCTATGGGCAGTGGTGTGGGGATTGTAACCGCTGCATCCGCGTCTACAAGCTCGCTGGTGATTGTAAGCCCTTATTTCAGTAATCCGTATGGCACCCAGGGCACTCCGTTCCTCGGCGAGCCGTATTGGGTGCTTTCTCTGACCACCCTGAACGGCGCTTATATTAATTATACCTGCTCCAATGGTATTGTTCATTTAATGGCAGATATAGTTGTAATGCCGGAAAAAGTGACTAAATAAAACTTAAACTGTTTTTAACGATGAAGGTTTGTATAAAGATATTTGCAGCATACGCGCTTTGTTTACAGCTGCTGTCGGCCTGTACCAAAACAGAAGAACCCCCCAAACGCGTGGGAGAGGAGCTGCCTTACACCGGCGGAGCCACCAGGAGCCTTGCCCAGTTGCTGGATTCCATACCTGAAGCATCCATATACCGTGCAGCTTTCAGTCGTACCACTGTGCAGCAGTATATGGATAGCCTCAGCGAAGGCGTTATTAAATCGCCCTACACACTATTTGTGCCAACAGATAAAGCCTGGCAGGCAGCCGGCTATACGAAAGAGAATATTAACACCGTGCCCGTGGCGGAGTTAGACACCATTATCCGGTATCTGGCTGTGGCTGGAGGAATGCCTGCCAACAACAGTGTATTCGGAGGAGTAACGTTCTATCCTTTGATGTACAGCGATGGAAGCTTAACAAGAACCATGGTGCCCGGTCCTTTTAATCCTGCACTAGCTTACTTCTACAGGCTTTCGGCCGGCATCTACAATGGTGCCCTGCAGCTTAATGGTAAACAGGTAAGCAAAACGCCTGCTATTGCAGCTACTAATGGAACCATTTTTATGATAGACAGCCTGGTGATAAAACCCTTCTATGAAAGCTACCAGGTGCTGGCAGCCGATACCAGTTTCAGTTTTTATATGGCGGCCATGAGAAAGAACAATGCGCTGTATGAAGAGAAGGGAATCATAGGCACTTCCTATACCTTTATCCAGTTCAATGATACGGTGCCACTGGTGCTTACTTCCGGGCTTACCAGCCCGGGAACGGATCCCATTGCCATAGTTTTTGCGCCGGATAACAATGCTTTCAGGAAAGCCGGCTTTAATTCCATTGCAGACATCAACAGCTATATAGATAGATCCGCGTTGGCATCCAGTCCGGATGGTACGCAGATGCTGACCAATATGGATTCTATATTGGTGAACCACCGGTTGCTGAGCAACTTTACCAATAACTCAAATACACGGCTGAACCCCAATTATACTTACCTGTATACCGGAGGCCTGGCGAATGGTTATTATCCGGGTAAGCTGGATAACAGGAATGCGCTTGGCGCCATCTTTATAACACGTAATAACGGGCAGATAATATTGCACCGGCAGGATGCGCCATCCGGCCGTGGAGCGGTTATTACCGGGCCTTCCGATATTACTACGCTCACCGGTGTGATACACCGGGTGGATAACCTGCTATTACCTACACCCTAAAAGAAAGCATGTACATGAAACATAAAAGATTTTTTTCCGGGAGATGGCATTGGCCTTTAGCATGCATATTGCTGCTGACTGCCTGTTCAAAAGATGATGTAAAACCGGCAAACCCCTACGTAAAAACGGGCATTGCTGCCGTAGTGAATAATAATTTCAGTTTGTCTTTGCTGAACTATGCACTGGCCTCCACCAGTTTTGATGATACCCTGAGCAGCCCCGGCCCATATACGCTGCTGGGGCCTTCCAACGCTGCGTTCCAGGCAGCAGGCTTTTCCTCCGGTGCAGATATTATCAGGGGCCGGGATTCTATAAACGCCATGATCCCTTATAATATACTCCGGGGGCAGTTCCGCCTGGATTCCCTGCCACTGGCATTTAATCAGCCACTGTACGCGTTGAACGGGCAGGCGGTGTATGTTACCCACTGGATCAACAGCCGGGATACTGCCGTTGTAGTAAATGGCGTTCGCGTAACGGCGCTGGACAAACCTGCCGCCAACGGGTTGGTGAACATTACAGGCGGTATACTCGCACCCATTGCATACACCAACATACAGCAGGCAGTATCCGGCGATCCCGCACTGTCGCTTTTTAATGCGGCCATTATTAAAAGCGGTCTTGCTGCCACCTACCAGTCTGGTGGGCCTTACACCGTATTTGCGCCGGTGAACGCGGCGTTCTTTGCCATTGGCATTACTACAACAGACAGCATCTACCATATGGATCCGGTTGTATTGCAACGCATTGTTAAAGCGCATATTGCCGGCGGCCGGAATTTCATCTATGATTATATCCTGAAAGCAGATCCTGACACCAACGCCTATACGGAAAAGATGCTGGGCGGCGACAATGCCATCATTACCCTTGTGCTTGATTTTACACAGCCAGGCCGCTTTTCAGACATCAATATACAACAGGAAGGCGCCGGCAGTATAGCCACGCTTACACGGAAGAATATACTGGCAGGTAACGGCGTGGTACACAGCATCTCGGGGATACTAACACAATAAATGATTTATTCAATGATCAGAAAAATATACTTCCTTTTAATGGCAGTAGCAGTCTTTATAGGCTGTATTCCTGCTGCCATGGCCCAGCAAACAGATGGCAGTCTGACCGGTAAGGTTACTGACAACAACCGGAGCCCGCTGGCAGGCGCCACCATCATAGCTGTACATCAGCCTTCCGGGACTACTTACAACGCTACCGCCGATAAGACGGGCAATTTCTTTCTCGCCGGATTGCGCGTAGGAGGGCCTTACATTGTTACCGTGCGCATGGTGGGAAAGAAAACAGCCAGTGTAGAACAGGTATCCGTTCGCCTCGGAGAATCACAACAATTAAATCTTGTATTGCAGGAGGAACAAAAGCAGCTTTCAGAGATAGAGGTACGTTCTGCCCCCGGGAAACCACGGGCTAATAACTATGGCGCCGGTCAGAATATTACACGCGCACAGCTGAACAGCATGCCCACCGCCAGCCGCAGCCTGCAGGACATCACCAGGCTGGTGCCACAGGGCTCAAAAGACAACTCTTTCGCAGGCACCAATTTTCGCTATAACAATATTACTGTAGATGGCGCCATCAACAACGACGCTATAGGCTTCAGCCCTTCAGCGGGCGGCATCACCGGTACTTCCGGCGCACCCGGCTCCGGCACCCGTACCAATGCCATTTCGCTGGACGCTATCGAAGATATGCAGGTATACCTGGCGCCTTATGATGTGAAGATCGGTAATTTCACCGGCGGCAGCATCAATGCGGTTACCCGCAGCGGTACCAATACCCTGGCCGGTTCCGCGTATTTCTTTGGCCGCAATGCAGCTATCACCGGGAAAGATAAAACCGGCTCCCTCGGCAAAATGAACAACGATTTCTATGATTATCAAACCGGTATTCGTTTGGGCCTTCCCGTTATTAAGAACAAATTGTTCTTTTTTACAAATGAAGAGATCACCAGCCGACAGGATCCCGCCCAGCTGATGGCTGGTCAGCCGGAAACAGCCCGTATACTCAGCGCAAAGGATGCGGAAGATATCCGCAACTTTACTATCGGCCGTTACGGGAATGTTTTTGACCCCGGCACTGCCGGCGCTTATAACAGCTATTCCCGCTCTGAAAAATATTTCAACCGGCTCGACTGGAACGTGAATGAAAATAACCAGTTGTCGTTGCGCAATAACACGGTCCGCTCACGCGCTGTGAATATGGACCGTGACCAGATGGATTTCCGTTTCAGCTCCATGGCTTACCGCCAGGTGAATAACCAGAGCTCCACGGTGGCAGAGCTGAAAACAAAATTCAACAGCGGTTTTTCAAACAGCCTGATAGTGGGTTACACTACTATTCACGATTACCGGGATCCCCTGTCTGATCCCGCATTGCCGCAGATCCAGATCATGGGCCGCACGCCAGGTACTACCATCTACCTGGGCACCGACCGGGAAGCAGCCATATTCAACATGAAACAAAGAACCTGGGAAATTACCGATAACCTTACCTGGCATAAAGGAAAACATACCTTGCTGTTAGGCACGCATAATGAACTGTATCATATCAGCTACGGTTTTGTGAACTCCTGGAACGGAAGGGTAGATTACCTGAGCATAAAAGATTTCCTGGATGGCAATCCTTACCGCGTAAGAGGCAGTTATAATTATAACAATAATTCGAGGGATTATATTCTTTCCCATCCTGAAGCAGTGTTTGATGTGAACATGCTGAGCGCCTACCTCCAGGATGAGGTGAGGATTACAGACAGGTTCCGTATTACGCCCGGCCTGCGGGTCGACTATAGCTTTGTGCCACAGCAGCAACCTTTGAGTGAACAGGTGAAAACAGCATATACCGATAGCTATTTCGGAAATACATTTACCTATACTCCCCTTAACCGTATCACCAACAATTACCTGAACCGTGCGCAGGTATCGCCGCGCATTGGTTTCAGGTATGATATCATAGCAAACGGACAACTGGTACTGCGCGGCGGCGCAGGTTTGTTCACCGGCCGTATACCGCTTGCCTGGCTCGGATACGCCTTCTATAATACCGGCGTTAATTATGGCGCCTATGATCAGAAGGCAGACCAGCAGCCTTTTGCTCCCGGCACTGATCCTGTAAAGCCGGGGCATAATGGTATCGCCGATTTCATTGGGCAGAACGGTACTGTAGTGAATAATCCCAAAGCAGGAAAAACACAGGTAGACCTGGTCGATAACAATTTCGTGATGCCCAAGGCGCTCCGCGCAAGCCTTGCACTGGATTATCTGGTCAATGGCTATAAGCTGGGCATAGAAGGTATCTATACTAAAACTATCAAAGACGTTTATTTCCAGCAGGTAAATATTAAAGACAATCCGCGTTACTACGGTTATGATGCAGCGCACCAGATGCCGGTATACGACGGAACGGTAGATCCCCGTTTCTCCAACGCTTATGAGTTAAGCAATACCAGCCTGGGTTATCGGTATTCAGTTACGGGTACCATTAGCAGGAAATTTGATGCAGGATGGAATGCATCTGTAGCCTACACTTATGGTCAGTCAAAAGATGCCTTCAATGGCATCCGCAACTCTATGGAAAGCAACTGGCAGCTGAACCAGGCCCTGAGCCCAAACAATGCCGGCCTGGCCTGGTCCAACTTTGACATCCGTCACCGTATTATCGCTAATATTGGCTATCAGCGGGCATGGAATCAGCAATGGACCACCAGCGTTAACCTCTTTGTAAGCGCGCAATCCGGCAGCCCCTTTACTTATGGTATTGTAAACAACAGTATACAGGGATTGCCCCAGCAGGTAAGCCTGGCCTATATTCCAAACCAGGAAGAGGCAGTCCGTTTCTTCCAGGATTATACCGCCGCTTCCGGCGCTACGGTAACAGCAGAGCAACAGGCGGCTGCATTCAACGCCTATGTGGACGGCAACAAATACCTGAGCAGCCGCCGCGGCGGTTTTACAGAACGGAATGCCGGCCGTACTCCCTGGAACACAACGGCAGACCTGCATTTTGGACAGGAGTTCCATTTCTCCAAAAGCAGCAGCTACCTCACCTTTACGGTGGATATCATGAACTTCACCAACTTACTGAACAGCAATTGGGGCCGGGTGTATTTTTCTCCCAATACCTTCAATTCAACCGCCAGTGTGGGACTGGCGCCGGAACTATTTCCCGGGAAGCAAAATATGGGTAACTATCCTGTATATAAGTTTACTGATCCGGGTACTGCTTACTCAGTTGATTATTTTAACTCGAGGGCGCAGGGGCAGCTGGGTATCCGTTACTCATTTTAAGTACCGTATCCGCAAAACTCAGCGGTAAAATAACAAAGGGGCGTCTCAGGAGGCGCCCCTTTGTTTTGTGGGCATAGAAAATCATGATGTTTTTGCATATATTGTCACGCTTTTGTTGGAACCGTGTTGAAATGGGAGTAGCGTAGATTTCAACCTTTTATCACATTTATAAATTATATAGCTTCGCAGCATGCTAACAGTGGAAAAAATCGGCGGCACGTCCATGAGTGCACTAAAAGATGTAATCGACAATATTATTTATTACGGTCGTTCCGGTGATGGGTTATATAATCGTGTTTTTATTGTTTCTGCTTTTTCCGGCGTTACAAACCTGTTGCTGGAAAATAAGAAAACAAAAGCCCCCGGCGCCTATCATCAGTTTGCAACGGGAAACGACTACCATAAGGCCCTTGAATCTGTAAGACTTCACCTTAAACAGCTGAATGCTCATTACGGACCGCTCGGGCTGGACGTGGCGCATGCTGATGAAGTGACGGATGGTATTATTAACCGGGTGCTTACCTATCTTGATAGTGCCAATACCATGCTGGCCTCCGGGTACCTCAATGAGGGAATTCTGCTGGCTGTCCGGGAAATACTGGCCTCAGTAGGCGAAAGCCACTCGGCCCTTGTACTGACAAACATTCTGCAGAATAAAGGGCTTAACGTTGCCCTGGCAGACCTGAGCGGCCTGGATGACGGGCGCTCATTAACCATTGATGAACGTATCAGGGAGGCATTCTCGACCATCGATCTTAAAAACTGCCTGTGCATTGCAACAGGGTATGTAAAGGGAACAGAAGGGATCATGAGAGAATTTGACCGCGGTTATTCGGAAATAACGTTCAGCAGGATATCCGAACTGCTCCAGCCTGAAGAAGCGATCATCCATAAAGAATACCATTTGTCAACTGCCGATCCTGCGTTGGTAGGTGTGGAAAACGTAAAACCTGTTGGTTACACCAACTATGATATTGCCGACCAACTGGCCGATGTAGGAATGGAAGCTATTCATCCCAAAGCTGCAAAGCCGCTGGAGATAGCAGGGATCAATCTTCGCATTAAAAACACCTTTGAACCGGAACATCCGGGTACGCTGATCACCAAAAATTATGTTTCCGAACATAAGAGGGTGGAGGTGATTACCGGTTCGGACCAGCAACTGCTCATCGATATCTATGACCCGCTGATGGTAGGCGCAGTGGGAAGCGACCTGGATATCATGCAGGTGTTTTCCCGTTATGGTATCAGCTATATCTTTAAGGCTACCAGCGCCAACAGCATCAGCATCGTCATTTGGGAAAATGATTTGAACCAGCAGTTACTGAACGATCTGAAAGCGAAATACGAACATGTAACCGTGGAACCTATTGCCATCGTTTGCCTGCTGGGCTCTAATATGGATCAGCAGGGATTATTAGCCAAAGCTACCGCCGCACTGGCAAACGCGGATATTAATGTTTTAAGTGTTGGCGTAGCTTTAAGAAGGGTGAATTTCCAGTTCGTTATTACCCGGGAGCATTTCGGGGCAGCTATCGTTGCACTGAACAAAGCGGTAGGATAAAATAATTAAAGATCCATCCCCAGTAATTCTCTCAACGCTTTTACGGGTACGGTGCTTTTTATGACCATCTGTACATGACCGCTGGTCAGGTTGCCCGCAGCATCCTTTCCCATGGCCATTAGTGGTGTGGTCACCGAAATAACGCCAACTACATTGCCGTATTTATCAAGCACCGGCCCGCCACTGGCGCCAATGCCATAGTCGGCAGTGATCTCCATCCTGATGTGCGGCTTCCCCTGCGGGTTATGTCCGGTTACTATCTGCTCACCGGCGATAGTAGCATTTCTCGATACGATCCCTTTACCGAAATTGTAAAAATATCCTCCCGGATGAGAGATCGTATATACAGTAGCGCCTGTTTGTGCCGGCTTACCCACCGGCACAGGCAGGAGAGGCGTATCGTTTGTGATAACACTGAAAACGGCCAGGTCATTGTTTATTGAATATGCCAGTATCCGGTCTATGATATATATATTCCTGTTGTGGGAAACAATAAACCACGCGCTGTCTCCCTCAATTTCCCTTTTGTTTTTCCCGATCAGGTCTTTCAGTACATGATAATTCGTGACGCATACACCGTTTTTGCCGATGGCGAATGCGGTGCCCGACAGGTCGAAGGATACTGTAGAAGGTCCGGCTGTGGCTTTTTTTAGCTTTCCTACAATAAATACGCTGTTTTTCCGAGTATCATAGATTTTCTCATCGTCCAATGTCTTCTTTTTAACGGCGGCCGTTGTGATATGGATGGGTGCTTCGTCTTTGAGCATGGAGGCGCTATCCAGCAGGTTATTCCATATGTCTTTCAGATCCTGTTTGGCCGGCTGAACATATTTGAGGCTGCCGAGAAACCGCTGGTAGTCCGGGTACATGCCGGGCGCTGTAGCAACCTGCGCCAGGGCGGAGGAGAGGCTGTATAACAGGATGAATGTTGCGAGGAAAAATATTTTGTTCATGATTTGTTGTTCAGCATTTCAAGAATTCCTTCATTGCGGATGATCATCATACCCTGCCGGTCTTCTGTAACGCCTTCCTGCAGCCTGTAAGTATAGCGGGGATATGCGCCGTCCATGATGGTGGGCATAAACACAAACCTGATATTACGTTCCGGTTTAAGCGCTTCGGCCACTTCGATGATATGTGTGGATACAATAAACAGGCATGCACGGTATTCGGAAAAACCTTCCGTTACGGCGAGGGTACCGTCGTAAGCATCCTTTACGTTCGTGCCTTTGAATAATTCGTCAAACATCAGCAGGAGTCTTTTCCCGCTGGCTGCCGCTTCCGCTGCATGTTTCACTCTTACTACCTCGGCGTAGAAATGGCTATACCCCAGCCCGATATTGTCTGCCACGTTGATGGAGGTATAAAGTCCTTCCCTTACAGAAAACTCCATCTGCGTGGCTGCTACCGGAAAACCCATCTGCGCGAGATAACATCCGATGCCAACTGATTTCATCAGTGTGGATTTGCCGGCCATGTTCGCGCCCGTGAGGAACAACACGTTGCCATCGCGATTCATGCTGATGCGGTTGCCCACTGCACCGTTTATACAAGGATGGGCAAGATCTTCGGCGTATAGCACGTTTGCTTCGGCTGGCAGTGCATGGGCATAGCTGAATGACCTTTCCCGCGCCACATCGCTCACGGAAATGTAAACGTCTGTTTCATGGATGAATTGCAGTATTTCTTCCGCCTGCCGGAACAACCTGCTTTTTAACAAATGATCGAAACGGGCAATGGTCCTTACCGACAAAGGCTGATAGATATCGATATTGCGCAGCGTTTCCAGTCTTTTGTCAGACAGTATCTCCATGATCCGCCGGATCTTTTGGTAGTAAGGATTTTCGGTTGGTTTAACGGAAGCGGCGAAGGTATAGCATTTGTTCAGAGTGATAATGGTAGCCTGTAATCCCTGGACAATTTTTTTATACCGTTCATCCCTTGTGAGAGATGCCAGCAATTTTTTGACCAGTGTTGCCGCCAGTATGGTAGCGGCGCCACGGGTTGTTGCCGCATCCAGGTATTCACGCATGATGCCTACCTGTTTTACATCGAAAGGGAAGAGGAGATTTTCCCGGTGGAAATACCGGAAGATGCTGCTGCGCTCATTGATGGCGGCTTCGCTGATGAGAGGCGAGCGGAACATACTGTCCAGCAAATGTTCCCCACCCCGTGTTTTTACGCGGTTAAAAAGATGATATACGGAGCCCTGCCGGAATTTCCCCAACAGGTTTAGTTCTTCGAGGGTTTGTTTGTCGATTGCGAAACTCATACGAATGATTGAAAGTTTTATTTCCCTAACAGTGCTTCCAGTTTTTTATCAAGTTCTTCGCCGCGCAGGTTTACCGCAACGATCACACCTTTGGGATCGATCAGGAAATTCTGCGGAATACTTTTTACAGCATACAGTTGCGCTGCCTCACTTTTAAAACCTTTGAGATCGCTTACCTGCGTCCATATGAGACCGTCTTG
>NZ_DATCRD010000109.1:0-19289 GCF_036569185.1 Chitinophaga sp. | reverse complement strand
GCCCTGATAACATAAGAAGATTGCCCACCGCCGTTATGACATTGTGTTAAGGCATTATGAACAAATCAATTCCCGGATTTTATTTCCTGTGCAGCATTTTTAAAGCATCCATCAAAATACCGGGGTCGTATTGTCCTTTATAAAACGGAGACACTTTTCTGTCAGATTTCAGCAGGCCAAATACGGCGGTTTGAGCGGTGCGGACAGAATACTCTACTGTAAAAACAACATCATCCGGAATCTCCGCATACTGCCCTATAAAGGCAAAGTTCCTGGCGCCATCGGGTATCACTTTCGGGCGGTCTTTACCCGTTCTCGGCATAAACTGGCTGGTAATATATGGCATCATTGCGGGAATAATAATAGATGTATTAATAATATGTTGCGCCTGTTGGGTAAAACGCAAATGAGACAATAATTCCAGAAGCATTTCATCCCCGCTGCACTCCGACATTTTCTTCTTTACAAAATTTCCTTCCTTGTCCGGAAACAGGCCATAGCCCCACCAAACCCAAACGTCTTTTGGCTGATCGTAATAATGTGGCTGATGGTTCAGCACCACTGTCAGCAGCCAATTGGAGTCTTTAATTGTGACCAGTCCGCCCTTCCCCGCCTGGCTTCCCGAGAATTTTTCCAGCAGATCAAAGAAGGTAGCATCCTTTGCGGTAACCGTAAACGACATCCACTTTGTTTTCTGAATATCCGTACAGAAGGGGGCCGTATTTCCAAACTCGGGAGTTTTAGCCGCCAGCTTTTGCCAGAGTTTCCATGATCCACCGGTTTTTTCTGTTTGCAAAACCGGGGCCGCCTGTTTACTTCCGGTGGTTGAGTTGGCTGTCATGCTACCGTTAGTAATAAATACAAGGTCATCTGCCAACAGTTCAATTTCTTCTTCCTTTCCATTTCGTTTAATATATAATTTCTCGGCTATCTTCTCCTTCTCGTCTAGCCGCATGGCAATATCTGTTATTTCAGCGCCCATTTCAAACTGTACATTATGCGCTTTGAGCCACTTTACAATCGGCCTTACCATAGCATCAAACTGGTTGAATTGCGTGCGGTAAATCCCTGACATAGTATCAATGGTGCTGAACAGATGTGTAAAGCGCAGGCAATACCGTTTGAATTCGATCGCACTGTGCCATGGCTCAAAGGCAAAGGTGGTACACCAGATGAACCAGAAATTACTTTCAAAAAAATGTGCCTGGAAAACATCTTCAATTGTTTTGTTTTCCAGTAGTGCTTCAGGCGTAACGCAAAGTTTTACCAGGTCAATCCTATCCCTTTCATGAAAACCCAGGTTAGCCACATCAACAATTTCCCCGCCTGCCACCAGGCGGGCTTTATCATTCCAAAAGAACTCCTGGTGAAATTCCATTAATTCATCTTTCGCTGATCTTTTAGGATCACTTATTGATGGGATAAAGGAAAGAAGATCATAAGTACAGTTGAACTTTTCTTCAAACATCCTGCCGCCACGCATACTGTAGCCATCTGTTGGATTGCCGCCTGCATCAAGGCTTCCCCCGTATTTTTCATCCTGCTCAAAAATGATGATGTTTTTCCCATCAAGTCCGCCTTCTTTAACCAGGTAACAGGCGGCAGACAAAGAGGCGATACCGCTTCCTACCAGGTAAGCCTTTGTGGCCGAATTTTTTTTAGTCATAATGCAATTTGATATGGGTTAAAAATTATTTGAAGATGCTTGGTTTCCGTTAAGCAGGATATGTGATTGCGAAACTGATTAACAAACTAACAGGCTAAAAGGTTTACTTAAAAAAAATTGGCCGGCCAGCATTCCTGCCGGCCAGCCAGTCACCTTATAAAAAATCAAACTACTTACAATCTCCGTCCGGCGTACAAACTTGTCCGGATAAAGTATCCAGCGCAGTTACCGGTTGTGTGCTTTTCCATTCTGCAAACGCTGCTTCAAGGGTTTGTGTGAATGCTTCCACCGGTTGCGCTCCAGACACGCCATATTTGCGGTCGAGCACAAAAAACGGTACGCCCCTGATGCCCAGTTGCTGCGCTTCATTTACATCCCTGTTCACGGCTGCTGCCATTTCGGTGGTTTCCAGTACGGCTTCCACGGTGGCTTTATCCAATCCTATTTCTACGCCAAGTTCTACCAGGGTAGCATGATCGCTAACATCTTTACCTTCTGTGAAATAGGCATAAAATAAACGCTCTTCCGCTGCATCGCCCAGGCCCTGTTGCTTTGCCAGCTGAATAAGTCGGTGCGCATCAAAGGAATTGGCGATCACCGCTTTGTCGAAGTTATAGGTAAGACCCGCTTCACGCGCGGTTCCCGCCAGTTGTTCGTGTATGGTTAAAGACCACTCGCGCGACTGCCCCTTCATTTCTGCCACATAGTCGTATACATCCTTTCCGGGCTGGGATTTAAGGGAGGGATTCAGCTGGAAACTTTTCCATTCCACCGTGATGTCCTCTTTCCCGGGAAATTTCTCCAATGCTGCTTCAAATCTCCGCTTGCCGATATAGCAAAACGGGCACATGATATCAGACCATATTTCTACTTTCATCATTTTTAATTTAAGATCCAGCTACAAAGTTAATATATTTGCTTTCAAAAAGTAACCAGTTTCCAGATGGTAAGTGCTTTACCAAAGGTAACCAATAGCATACAGATGAAAACAGAAGAACTCACAATAGCGAAAACAGAAGAACTTACAATAGATTGCGGAAGGCCGAAGGCGGAAAACAACTCGCATACGGATTGCCATAAAGTGATTATGCCGGTAAGAGACGCCCTGGATGTGATCAGCGGGAAATGGAAACTGCCTATCATCATCGCTGTTTCCCGTGGCCATAAACGCTTCCGGGATATAGAGCGCAGTATCCCGAAAATAACATCAAAGGTGCTTTCCAAAGAGCTGAAAGACCTGGAAACACATAAACTGGTGAAGCGTACGGTATACGATACCCAGCCCGTAACGGTGGAGTATACGCTTACTCCCTATGCCGCTACGCTGGACAGTGTGATCATTGCCCTCCAGAAATGGGGCATCCAGCACCGGAAAAAAATACTTGGGAAATAAGCATAAGGCGGAGTAAATTATCTCCGCCTTATTCTTCAGATATTTTCAGTACTATTTTGCCTCTTCCGCTACCGCCGCTCCGGCTGTACTCCTGTGCCTCAGCGGCCGCCTCCAATGAATGGAACACTTTACGTACATAAGGCCGTATCAGTCCTTTCTCCAGCAATTTATGCACCTCATGCATGGAAGTAAGTGTTTTAGTACCCGCCCATAGTGCGTTTACGTTTGCTTCGGTTACTTTTCCGGGATCGGGCATCTGCACAATGCATAACAAGGTTCCTTCCGGCCTGAGCACGGCCAGCGACCGCTCCGTAGTATCTCCTCCCACGGTATCAAATACAATATCCACCGGGTCCATTTGTGTTTCAAAAGGCGCCTCCCGGTAATCGATCACTTCACTGGCTCCCAGCGAAGTAACAAAATCAATATTCTCTGCGCTGGCGGTGGCAATCACATAGGCGCCGGCGTTATAGGCCAGTTGCACCGCGAAATGCCCTACCCCGCCTGCTCCTGCATGGATGAGGATGCGTTGCCCCTTTACCAGCCCCCCTACATCAAACAACGCGCCCCAGGCGGTTCTGGCGCCGGCCATAGTAGCCGCTTCTTCAAATGAAACTTCGTGCGGTTTGCGGAACAGGCTTTCTCCCTGCGCAATCGCATAGGTAGCATAGGAGCCATCCACCGAGCCATATACTTCATCGCCTACCTTTTTGCCAAATACGCTTTCACCTACCGCGGTGATAATTCCTGAGGCTTCCACACCAGGTATATAAGGCAATGGATGCTTCATAAAGCCTTCTCTTATTTTCCAGTCGATGGGATTTACACCACTGGCCATTACCTTGATCAGCACCTGGTCTTCTGCAGGCACCGGAACGGGCACCTCTTGCAGCTGTAACTGCTCCGGGCCTCCGTAGGCATGTACACAAACAGCGGGTATGTGGAGGTTTTTCATTACTTTTTTTGTGCTAATGTATTGAAATAAGCCTTAGGATAAATCCTTAAGCGGTAATTCTTTACCTTTGCCGTTCATATTTATAGCAGTATCATGACTTTTGGTGATTTAAACCTCAATACTCCCTTATTAAACGCGATAGACGAACTGGGTTATAAACAACCTACCACTATACAACAACGCGCTTTTTCCGTCATTATGTCCGGCCAGGATGTATGCGGCATTGCGCAAACGGGTACAGGTAAAACATTTGCGTACCTGTTGCCTGTGCTGCGCCAGTTTAAATTTTCAAAAGAGAAATATCCTACAGTGCTCATCATTGTGCCGACCAGGGAACTGGTAGTGCAGGTGGTAGAAGCCGTTAAAAAGCTCACCACTTATATGAATGTATCTGTGCTGGGTATTTACGGAGGCGTGAATATGAACCCGCAGATGGCCGCTGTGCAGGATAAACTGGATATACTGGTGGCCACACCCGGGCGACTGTACGATGTGATTCTCAGCGGGGCGCTGAAAGTAAAGCTGGTAAAGCGCCTTATTATTGATGAAGTGGACGAGATGCTGAACCTGGGTTTCCGTACGCAGCTAAGGAACATCATGGACCTGCTGCCGCAGAAACGGCAGAACCTGATGTTTTCCGCCACCATTACAGAAGAAGTGGAAGCAATCATTGAAACCCATTTTAATAACCCCGTAAGAATAGAAGCGGCGCCTACGGGTACGCCGCTGGAAAACATTGAACAGGTAGTGTACCGGGTGCCTAACTTTTATACCAAAGTGAACCTGCTGGAAATGCTGATCACCGACGATAAAAGCATGACCAAAACACTCATCTTTGCCGCTACCAAACAGCTGGCCGATGATCTGCATGAACAGCTGGAAAAAGAGTTCCCCGGGCAGGTAGGCATTATCCATTCCAACAAGGAACAGAACCACCGGTTTAATACCGTAAAGAAATTTCAGCAGGGCGAATACCGTTTCCTCATTGCTACTGATATCATTGCCCGCGGGCTCGATATTGCAGAGGTGACGCATGTGATCAATTTTGATACGCCGGAAGTACCTGAAAACTATATTCACCGTATCGGGAGAACCGGAAGGGCTGATAAGAAAGGCATTGCCATTTTGTTTACCAAAGATGCAGAAACAGCCTCTCTCGAAGCGATCGAGCGCCTCATGAACTATACCATCCCTGAAATGCCGCTTCCGGAGGATCTTACCATTTCAGATGTATTAACGGAAGATGAGAAACCGAAGGTCCATATGCGGAATACGCTCGTAAAAGCGCCCAAACGGGATGATGCAGGCCCTGCATTTCACCAGAAGCTGGCCAAAAATATGAAGACCAACAAAAAGGTAAGCCACAAAGAAAAAATGATGTTGAAATATGGCAAGCCCAAGAAAAGAGGCGCCAAAAAGAAATAATGACAACGGGTTATTTTGCGCATAACGCGAAATAACCCGTCCCCCTCCATCTTCCCCTGTTCCCCTTTTTACAAATACACCTGGGACAGCTTCCGGAAACAACGGAATAACAATTCATTAACAAACTTTACTTATAATTAAAAAACCGGGCATCCCCCGGGATCGAATATATCCTGTAGTGTGCATGTTATTGTAATAAAATCAGTTGTCTTACGGGTGGTTGTTCCTCATTGCTTAAAATAGCCATGCAATGGCTGCCTGTCCGACTTATTTCCTAACCGCGTATCAATAACCATTGACAACAGCAGCCGGCACCGGGCTTGCGATTATCAACTAAATCCCAGCATGAGTGCATCTATCAACGATATTGAACTGCTTGCACAACTGAAATCGGGCAGCGTGTCCGCTTTTCAGTATTTTTATGAGAACTACCGTGAATGGCTGTACGTAACTGCATATACTATATTGAGGAACGAAACCGAGGCCCAGGAGCTGGTCCAGGATTTTTTTGTAGACTTCTGGCAAAAGGACCTGAGCGCGAGGATTGACCTGAGCGCCACTAATTCTCTCAAAAATTTTCTTTTTGTCAGCGTCCGGAACCGCTGTTTGAATAAAATTGCCAAAGATGCCACGCGAAACAAAAGATTAAAGGATATCATGCTGCCTGACACGTATACAATTCCTGCCAGCAGGTTAGAGAACAATGAGCTGAAAGAGCAGCTGGAAACCGCCATTAACCAGCTACCCGAACGCCAGTCGCTGGCATTCAGGCTGGCCTACCAGGAACATAAAACCCGGAAAGAAATAGCAGCCTTCATGGACACCAGTGAAGAAACTGTAAAAAAACAGGTAGCCAACGCGCTGAAAACTTTAAGGGCATCCTTAAAAAAAATCCTTTTCTAATACCCCGCCCGATTAAATAAACGGTTAATAGTGTACATGAACAGCGCAGAAGAAATATACAGGCTAATGACTGAGAAGCTCGCGGGAACAATTTCCGCAGCAGATGATCAATTGCTGGAGGAACTTATCGAAGAAGACGGATCAGTAAGGGAAAAGTGGGAGAAACTTTCCGGTATGCAGGTGCCCTCCCCTCCTGTCCCGTGGCTGGAAGTCATTGATTTTAAACAAAACAGGCCTCTTTACCGGGTATTACTTCCCTGGGCAGCAGCAGCCGCCGTTATTGCTATTGTTGCATTCTCGGCCTGGAAGTGGGACTTTTTCGCCAGTCCCAAACCCGCTCCCCTGGCCGCAATAAATAAAGATGTACTACTGGAGGTCAGCGGCCAACCCACCATTAACCTGACACAGTCAACCGGCAGCATTACCATTGCTGGCAAAACCGTTCCCAATAAAAACAATACCCTTTACCTGAATGCTGCAGACGACCTGCCACAAGGGATCCGCTCCCTGGTAGTGCCACATGGGAAAAGCTATGAAGTAGCCCTCCCGGATGGTTCCATTATTACGCTCAACGCAACTACTGTCATGAATTTCCCTGCCACCTTCAAAGGCGGCACCAGGGAAATTACACTGAACGGGGAAGCTTACCTGAACATCGCCAAACGGGCAGGAAAACCCTTCCTGGTGCACCTTCCCAACAGTACAGTGGAAGTGCTCGGTACCAGCTTTAATATCAACAGCTACGACAGCAGCCTGGTAAAAGTATCCCTGGTAGAAGGTAAGGTACGGATGAAAGCCGGTAAAAAAACGGTGACTATGCAACCCGGACAACAGGCTATCTTCAATAAACAGGCAGCCACCCTCGATACACAACCATTTAACGCTACCGTAGAACTGGGCTGGCAGAAAGGATTATACTGCTTTTCCGATATGCCTCTCGATGAAATATGTAATGCCATTTTCCGGTGGTATGGCGTACGCGCTTCACTGGATCATCCGGACCTGGCCAGCCGTACCTTTACCGGCCTGCTGGATAAAAATACACCTATGAGCTTCTTCCTGGAAGGAATAAAAGCCACCACAGGAACTGATTATTATTTTACGGCAGACAGTACGCTGCATTTCAAGTAACAGCCAAATACCAAAGCAAAGGATAAATAACCATGAGTCAACCAATAACCAAATACCTCCTGATCAACCCGGGGAAAAGAGCTTGCACCACGTACGAACAGGTTCCTGACTACCTGCAGTCACAACTGATCCCGAATGCCAAATGCTTTACCGATATTGATGAAGATGGCGTGATCATGGATCAGCATATCCAGATCAATGAACTGTCCATCTCCTATCATCTCATTCATTTGACAAAAGGAGTGGCGCTCACAACAGTGCCTCCAGGCAAAAACTACTTACCGGTGGGCATTTCCGGCTTTACCGCGAGTTCATCCACCCTGCCTATGACCATGAAGCTGGGAAAAAAAGAGCTTAATACGCTGAAAGGCGCTTCCGGTACAGCAACCATGGTCAGTGAAAAAGAATTCGTGATCAGTTTCGAAGTAAACCTGCACCTTCCGTTTGCCAAATACCTGGTGCCGGAGTTCCCGTTGTTCAGTGCACTGAATGTAAAGGAACCTACCGTCGATAAACAGGTGGTCCGGAAAACGCCCTATCATCTCAACGAAGTTAACTACCAGATCATGCACCGGATCCGCAGCTTTAAAGCCGTGGGGGAAGCGGCAGATGTGTTCTTCCGGCGCAATGCCATCGACTTTTATGCTACCTATCTCCGTTACCTGCAGGCGCCTCCGCCACTGATGCTGATGGAGCAATACCGGGAAAAACTGCGGGAGATAGCAAATTATATCATTCATCACCCGGCGGAAGTAACCACTAAAGAGGCGCTCTGTGACAGGTTTGGAGTGGCCTCCGAATTCCTGGAAGCGCCGTTTGAACAGGAATTCCTGATCACCGTAGAAGAATTGATCCTGCAGGAAAAAATGGCTTTCGTTTTCAAAATGTTACTTGAAACCAACCGCACACTAACACATATTGCCAGTCTTACCCAGTACAGCAACTGGGAAGAACTATCGGCCGTATTTGAAAAATACTATAAATGCAATATCGCAGAATTGCGAGCCGCACAATAACCCCTTACTGATGGTCGCCCCGGCGGCGCCCTGTGCTGCTGCCGGGTACCATTTGGCGATGATGCGCCTACCTGCCTCCCTGCGGCAGCTCCTTTAACAGTTCCTTTATAAAAAGATCCGCTGCTTTTTTGTGATAGGTTCCTTTCTGCCAGATAATATACGCCCGGCGTTGTAATTCTTTTCCTTCAATAGGAATAGCCACCAGGTTTTTCCAGCCCAGCAAAGCCCTTTCATTCAGCAGGGTGGCCCAATGCCCTTTTTCCACCAACGATAAAATGGAATGCACATCGTTCATCTCGATCCTCACCGCAGGCTGGATCTTATTCCGCTGTAATACCTCATCCAGGGAGTCACGGGCACTGAAGCCACGGGAAGCAAAGATCAGGTCTATGTTGTTGAGGCTTTGCAGGCTGATCTTCTTCAGATCCGCCAGCTTATTTTTTTTAGATACTGCCATTACAATGCGGGAGCGGAACAGCTCCTTCGTTTCCAGGTCTTTGTAAAAAGCTTCCTGGTGAAATGCCAGTACCAGGTCAAGTTCAGATGCCCGCAGTTTGCTTTCCAGCTGCTCTGTGGTGCCGTATTCCACGTATATTTTGATACCCGGATATTTCACCGGGAAGGTGGTCAGCGCCGGCAGCAGGAAAGAAGTAAAGGCATACGTAACGCCTATACGTAATTCGCCGCTCAGCATATTCTGCAGGTCCTGGATAGCCTGCTTTCCTTTCTCCACATCGAGCAGGATCTGGCGGGCATGCAACAGGAAAACGCCACCCGCTTCCGTGAGGTGAACATGTTTGCCGATCCGGTCGAATAACAACATGCCCAGCTCATTTTCCAGCTGCTTGATCTGCTGTGATAAAGTAGATTGCGTGATGTACAATGCGGCAGCCGCTTCTGTAAAATGCGCCATTTCCGCTGCCTTTACAAAATACATCAGTTGACGGAGTTCCATACGCTAATCGGTTTTATCAATGAATATCATTAAAACAATCTATTTAACAAATATAGTTCTCTTACCGAAATTTGCACCGGTTTCAATACCCTAAATAATGATTTTCAGATGGATGCTTTTCGTGCTTTAAAATCCCGGAATTTCCGGTTATTCTTCTACGGACAATCAATTTCACTCATAGGTACCTGGATGCAGAAAACAGCCGTATGCTGGCTGGTATACCGCCTCACTAACTCCGCAGTGCTGCTGGGCGTAGTGAGCTTTGTAAGCCTTATTCCTTCCCTGCTCCTGTCGCCCTACGCAGGCAGCTATATCGATCGCCACAACCGTTACCGGATCCTGGTGATCACACAAGTCATTTCCATGCTGCAGGCAGGGGCCCTGGCGCTCATGATCCTGCTGCGCTACTATAACATTCCAGGTATCATTTTCCTGTCGCTGGTACAGGGCGTGATCAACGCCTTCGACGTTACCTGCCGGCAATCACTGATGGTGGAGATGGTGGAGAAACGGGAAGACCTGCCCAATGCCATCGCCCTGAATTCAACCATGTCCAATTTCGCCCGTATTGCAGGACCCGCGCTGGCAGGGATTATACTGAGCACTTTCGGGGAAGACTTCTGCTTTGCCAGTAACTTCCTCAGCTATGTGCCGGTGCTGATCTCTTTATGGATGATGAAAATTGTGCTGCCGCCGGTGATTAAATCCGACCGGAGCATCTGGGCGGAACTGAAAGAAGGCTTCCACTATATTGCAGGCGATAAAGATCTCTCCTCCCTCCTGCTGATGTTATCTGCCAGCAGTTTACTGGTGATCCCTTTCAACACCCTGATGCCGGTATTTGCCAAAGACATTTTTAACGGCGACGCCAAAACATTCAGCTGGTTTGAAAGCGCGGCCGGGCTGGGCTCCATTGCTTCCGCCATTTACATGGCCAAACTCAAACTGGGAAAAGACCTGGTAAAGCTGCTCATTACTGCCAGTCTTATTTTTTCACTGAGTGTGCTGCTGCTGTCGATGTCCGGCTGGCTACCCCTGGCACTGGTGTTCATGACGCTTTCCGGGGTAGGCATGATGGCGCAGACGGCATCTATCAATACCTATATACAAACGCACGCAGCCCCTTCCATGCGGGCAAGGGCTATCAGCTATTATATCATGGCTTTCCAGGGCATTATTCCTGTAGGTAGCTTGCTTACCGGTTTGCTGGCGCATTTTATCGGCCCGAGGTTAACCGTATTTGTAGCAGGACTGGCAGGTGCAGTGGCAACGGCCATCTTCGTTAATTATCGTAAAAAACTGCGTCTTCATCAACTGGAAATACAGGAGAACAGCCGGGCAGGCATAGCGGCATAATTGAAAAAGCGGCGGGTGGGTATAACAGTATAAAAAAATCCGGGGTTGCCACCCCGGATTTTTTTATTAAAATTTAAACGACAAACTCCCGGTAAAACTTCTCAGCTTTTGCGGGTTTACAGTGGTATACCCGATCCAGTAATGTTTATCAGTAATGTTATCCATTTTAAATGCAACCCGGAAGCGTGGCTGATCGTAGAAGATACTGCCGTTCAGCACCGTGTAGGATGGCAATATGAATGTACCTACGGTACGGTCGTTGACGATCTTGTTATCACTGGCGTAATTACCGCCAAATCCAAACCCAAGGCCATCGGCCACACCGGCAGAGATGCGGTAACTAAGCCAGAGATTGGCTACAGAGGGCGCACCGGCAGTACCAGGGCGCATGCCTTCCACATCTTTGGCGGCTGCTTCATATCTGGAATCATTATAGGCATAACCCGCCACGATGTTAAAGCCCTGGAAAGGATTTGCAATTACTTCCGCTTCAAACCCTTTACTTACCTGGGTTCCATCCTGTACGGAAAAATTAGGATGGGCCAGATCAGGGCGCAACACATCTTTTACTTTGATATGATAGTAACTGAGCGTACTGTTGATACGCCCGTTCAATAACTGCAGCTTTACGCCACCTTCCAGCTGGTTGGCCTGTTCCGGTTTAAACGTTTCCCCGGAAGCAGTAGTACCGGTTTGATTGGTAAAACCGTTCTGATAGTTACCAAAGATAGAGACCCTGTCTTTCAAAGGCTCATATACGATACCAAATTTAGGAGAAAATGCAGTTTGGTTATAGTTGCCTTCATAGATGCCTTTCACATCATTATAGCTGCCCTTATTATCGAAATAATCCACGCGCAAAGCCGCCAGTACCATCA
The DNA here is from genome assembly GCF_036569185.1 of Chitinophaga sp. GTDB lineage: Bacteria > Bacteroidota > Bacteroidia > Chitinophagales > Chitinophagaceae > Chitinophaga. Next base: position 7,611 of record NZ_DATCRD010000109.1, on the reverse strand, counting down.
GGTTATCTGTGAGGTTTAATACATCCGATATATAGGCGCTATAAGTGTTGGTAAGATTCTTAATAGGGAAAGTAAAGGCCAGGCCCTGGTTGGCATACAAGGTATCCAGGTTACGGCGGTTAAAATTAGCATAGGTAGGAATATCGCCATGGGATGGAATAGTGTCATAAGTGCCGCCGCCAAAGAACTGGTCGGCTTTATGATGAAAGTAATCCAGTCCGCCTACGAAACGGTTTCTCAGGCTGCCGATCATAAAGTCGCCATTAAAGTTCTGCTGTATTTCCAGGATACCATCCCTGCTGTTATCTGTGAACTGGTCGTTGCGGGAAATATAATTACTTCCTTTGGCGCCGGCTACACCAGTGGCAGCGGCGTCTGACAGGAGATAAAAATAAGGAGAAGGACCGTTTGAGAAACTGTTGGTAGAACTGATGTTGGTGCTCATGGTCCACTGGTCAGACAATTTATATTTCATCTGCCCGAAAATATTGGTATTACGGGAAGTCTGGTACAGATCGTTCTTTGCATAGGCCCTTTTGTAATCTATTTTCAGCCCATCGGCACGATCGGTGCCCAGGTCTGCAACTGGCTGCATATAAGGGAAGAAAAATACGCCCAGGCCGGTATTCTGACCGGTGGAGAACTCTGCATCAAAGAGGAACGACAGGCGGTCGTTGACCCGGTATGATAAGCTGGGTGCAAAGGCAAAATTTTTATTGAAGCCATAATCCTGCCAGCTGCCTTCGTAATTATACGCCGTATTGATTCTCAGTAATACGTCTTTTTCTTTATCCAGCGGCGTATTTACGTCTGCGCTTACGCGGTTAAAACCATAGCTGCCCATCGCGTAGGTAACATCTCCGCCAAAATGGTCGTAAGGTTTCTTTGTAACACGGTTGATCAGGCCGCCATAGGAAGTGAGGCTGTTACCAAACAAGGTAGCAGATGGCCCTTTGATCACCTCTACATGTTCCAGGTTATAAGCATCAATTTTAGCGGTAACATTGCCCGCCAGGCCATTGCGCAGTTTACTCTGCGTGATAAAACCACGGAGGTTATAATAACCGCCGCCATCGCCGCCACGGCCGGTGGCATCCCACATGCGGGTAAGCCCCGGTGCATTTTTCAGCGCATCATCTACCGAAAACACTACCTGCTGCTGCAACAGCTCTTTGGTGATGGTGCTGTATACCTGCGGGTTTTCCAGGTTCTTCAGCGGCATTTTTGCCACATCATAACTGGATGTTTTAATGAGCTTGTTATGGTTACCGGTTACCACCACTTCTTTGAGGGCTTTACTGGTAACAGCCAGCTGCAGCCTGAGATTGGTGGTTTTCCCTGCATTCACCACTACCTGTTCTTCTATCGGGGCATAGCCCATCAGGGTGATGATGAGATGATAACTACCGGGTTTGATATGCGTAAACATAAAGGATCCATCCGTTTCAGATATCGCGGTTTCATTGGTTTCCTGTAAAAGGATCACTACATCCGAGGCCGCTTTACCATCTGTGGTAAGCACTTTGCCCCTGATGTTGCCAGCATTTTCCTCTTCTGCCCACAGCCATGCAGGTGAAAAAAGGAGCGCTGATAATAAAAATATAAAGCCGGTCTGCCTGATCATATTTTGCTTTTTTTTGATTTTGCAAAATTGGAGCAGACAGCACCGGCAATATAATCGTATCGGGAATTTTATTTACGCAATAAGGAAATTATCTACCGGATCACGGCACGGGTAACCCCTTCCCGGGTAATTTTTACGGGTTTGATATAACCATCTTTATCAAAATACATCCGCTCGATACAGGTTTCACGGGAATTGGCCGCTTTCTCTGTCAACGGACGACGGTGATACACGATATACCAGCGGTTTTCTTTGGGAATGCCGATCACCGAATGATGGCCAGCTCCGTTGGCGATAGTAGCGTCCTGCTGGAGAATTTTCGCTATCCTTTTGAACGGGCCCATCGGGGAATCGGCAATGGCATAGGCCACGCTGTAATCGGGACCTGTCCAGCCGCCTTCAGACCACATGAAATAATATTTGCCATCTTTCTTAAACATAGTAGGACCTTCCACATACTTCTCCGGCGTGATTTCCTTAAAAGTAGTTCCATCTGCAAAAGGAATGAAGCCGGTGAAATCGGGTTTCAGCTGCGCAATATTACAATGCCCCCAGCCGCCATAAATGAGATAGTATTTACCGTCGCTGTCGTGGAACACGTACTGGTCGATAGGTTGCGCCTTATTGATGATCTTGTCTACCAGCGGCTTGCCGAGATAATCTTTAAACGGGCCGGCCGGGTTGTCGGCCACTGCAACGCCTATTCCGCCCACTTCTTCATTGCTTTGTATATCATTGGCGCCAAAGAACAGGTAATATTTATGATCCTTTTCTATGATAGAAGGCGCCCATACAGCGCGTTTGGCCCATTTCACAGATGCCGTATCCAGGATATGCGGATGTTTGGTCCAGGTTACCAGGTCGGGCGATGAAAAAGCATCAAAGAACACCTGTTTTTCATAAGCAGCGGAATAAGTGGGATAGATCCAGTATTCCCTGCCAAATATCACTCCTTCCGGATCGGCGTACCAGCCCGGGAATACAGGGTTTCCGGATAATTTGTCCAGCTTTTTCTGTTGAGCCATCGTAACATGCGTACTGCCTGCGAGCAACAACAATGCTATCATTCTTTTCATGTAACCAGATTTTATGAATCGTTAAAAATAATAAAAATCATTCTCCGTTCTAAAGAGATAATAAATTTTCGATATACTTTTCCATAATTTTATTGTTCAGAAAGGATTTTACATGAAGCGGGGAAAAAAAATAATCAGGCTATTGCTGATCATCACAGGTATATTCTTATTGGTGCTGACAATTGCCGGTGGGATCCTGTACAGCCAGCAGGAACGGCTCACGCAGATGGCCGTAAAGGAGTTGAACAAGCAGTTTGCAGGAGAGTTGGTGATTACAAAAAGTAGCATTTCCCCGTTCAGCAACTTCCCGTATATTTCCATTGCCCTTCACGATGTCCGTTTTTTTGCAGATAAAAAAATGCAGGGGCAGCCACTGTACCAGGTAGAGCGCCTGTACGTGGGCTTCAGTTTACCGGATATTCTTCAGCAGCATTACAACGCCCGCATTATTGCACTGGCCAACGGACGGGTGCAGGTGGCCCGTTACGCTAATGGCGATGTGGACCTCATTAAGGCCCATGAGTTCAGGAGCAGCGGCCCCGCTGCCCCGGCCGATTCCAGCGAAGAACTGAGCCTGGACCTGAAAAAAATCATCCTGAAAAATATTGATGTCAGTTACCACGACGGTGTATCCGGTGTAAATGTGAACGCGCATATCGATAAGATAAAAACAGCGTTCGCTATGGACTCAGCGCGCATTGCTATCGACATGGACAGCAAGCTGGAAATAGATGTTACCAGTAAATCAGATACCATCCTTTTCCGCCATAAACAACTAAACTTCGCACTGGCAGCGGTATACGACAAACAAAAGAAACAGCTCACCTTACCGCCGGGCACCATCCGGCTGGAACAGGCCTCCCTTGAGCTGCAAGGCATGGCCAGCGAACGTTATGTAGACCTGAAAGTAAAAGGCGATAAACCCGACCTGAATCTCCTGCTGGCCGCAGTACCTGCTGATGTGGCTGCCATGCTGGAAAAATACCGGCACGATGGACGCGTATATTTCGACGGCATCATCAAAGGCGCTATCGGCAAAGGCATCATGCCCCTGATGGAATTTAACTTCGGCTGCGAAAATGTATGGTTCCAGAATAAAAAGATCGACCGGAAAGTAGACCAGATGGGCTTCAAAGGCTTTTATACCAACGGCGCTTCGCATAACCTGCAAACATCCGAGCTGCATATCCTGAACTTCAACGCCAAACCCGGCAGCGGCGTGTTCAAAGGCAACTTCGTGATGAAAAATTTTACGGATCCGCAAATCCTCATGCAGCTGTATTCTGAGCTGAACCTCCGTTTCGTAGGAGAATTCCTGGGCATCAAAGATCTGGAACAGATCAGCGGTGAAATAAAGCTGAACATGAATTTCCGGGAGATAGTGGATATGAGGATTCCGGAAGAAAGTCTTGCCAGGCTGAAAGATGGCGTACAAAGTGAGCTCACGGTAAAGGATCTTGAATTCCGCATTCCTGGTTACCATCTGCCGGTACAACATATGAATATACATGCGCAGATTCAGCAGGGACGCCTGCAACTGGACTCGGTTGCTTTTCGTATAGGCAGCTCCGATATACTTGCCCGGGGCGATGTGAGCGATGTGCCTGCACTGTTCCACCGGCAAAACAAACCAGTGGCCGTAAACTTCAGCGCTTCCAGCAAACAGTTGCAGCTGGGCGAATTATTTAAATTTGATTCCACCCATCCTGTGCTGTCCAAAGAGATCATTACCGGGTTTAATATAGGGCTCGCGTTTGAAACATCCGTAAAAGAACTGCTGCATCCCAATCCATTGCCCAAAGGGACTTTCAAAGTGGAAAAACTGTATGCTAAATTTCACAAGTACCCACATGCCCTGCACGATTTTAATGCAGCAGTGATCATCAACGATACCAGCCTGCGGGTGCCCAACTTCAGCGGAAATATCGACAGCACCAGCTTTGCATTCAAAGGAAGATTAAACAACTATCTCATCTGGTTTGATAGAATTAAAAAAGGAAATACTGAAGTGGCCTTTGATTTTAAATCGGACCGGCTGGCGGTGAACGACCTGGTGAGTGAGCGTGGCCGTAAATTCATCCCGCAGGGATATTGGTATGAAGAAGCCAATAATGTGTGGCTGCGCAGTAAAATGAACATTAAGTATGATACTGTTTTTAAGAGGATAGATGCCCGGATTGCGAATATCTCCGGAACGCTGAAACAGCATCCCATTAAAGTGGAAAATGTAACAGGAAGAATACGTTATGGCAACAACCGGTTTATAGTGGTGGATACGCTTACCGGCAAAGTGGGGCGTACCGACTTTAACCTGAACATGCGTTATGCCGCCGGCAAAAGCAAACGGCAACAAAGCCGCAGCAACTATTTCCGGTTTAAATCCGATATGCTGGATATTGATGAGCTGATGAACTATGATTTCACAGACCAGCCGGCAACTGCCGCTGCACCTGCAAAGCGTACCACTGTGAAAGAAAATGATTCGCTGCATGCCTCAGGCTTCAATGTTTTCAATATCCCTTTTTCCGCATTTGAAACACAGGTAGATGTAAAGAAGATCAAATACAAAAAGCTGTGGCTGAGAAATGTGCTGGCTAATATTCATATGCAGGAAGACCAGAAAATCAAAGTGGACACCATTGCTATGAATATTGCCGGCGGGCACATTGGTATGCGCGGCATGTTCAACGCCGCCGATCCGAAGAAACTGTACTTCCGGAGCGGGATCTATCTCAAAAACGTAGATATCTCCAAAATGCTCATCAAGTTTGATAATTTCGGCCAGGACTTTGTGCTCAACAATAACCTGAAAGGCGTACTGAGCGGGCAAATCAAAAGTTATGTGCGTATGCATCCTGATCTTACCCCGGTGCTGAGTGAAACGGAATCCCGGATGGATATTGAAATTACCAACGGTACGTTACTGGACTTTGGTCCCATGCAGGCCATGGCCGGTTATTTCAAGGATAAAAACCTCCGCATGGTAAGGTTCGATACCCTGCGCAATAAATTAACCCTGAAAAACGGGATACTGGAAATCCCGAATATGAACATCAATTCCTCCCTCGGCTATATTGAAGTATCCGGTAGCCAGTCGCTGGACATGAGCATGAACTACTACCTGCGCATTCCCATGAAAATGGTGACCCAGGTGGGCTTCCAGGCGCTCTTTGGCCGGAAGCAAGACGAAGTGGATGTGGACCAGGTAGATGAAATTGAGTACCGGGATAAAGATAAAAAAGTGCGTTTTATGAGCATCAATATCTCCGGTACTCCCGACAAATACAAGATTGCGCTGAAAAAAGCAAAGAAAACCTCCTGATCAGTCATCAGGGCATTACAGACGCCCGCTGCCGGGTGATGTATGCGATCCTCCTTTGGGCTTCTTCTTCGCTGTTTTTATCCGCTACCAGGTTATTACCGGTATATTTTTTATACAACGGGGCTGCATTGCCCGGCTGGAACTGTACCTGTTCCACAGATGCTACCCTACCGGGGATCATTGCGCCAAACCAATGATCGTCTGCCTGCTGCTTCCAGGTAACCAGCGTAAGTAATGCATCTGCCGGGTAACTGGCGGCGCCTTTCCTTGCGCTGGCCACTGCCCGCTCGTTACCATACAGGGTGCTCATGGTTTGCAGATCTTTCTGAACGCCGCTGGCGATCACCTTCCATTCGCTTAGTTTCAGGAATGGCGTATCAGGCAGCGAGGCAGCAGTGTGTTGCGTAGGCGTGGTGAAAACAAAATCATTGTTGCGCATAGGCTGGTGGCAGTTAACGCATTCCATCGTGAACATAGCATTTTTCCCGTAAGGTTTCAGATCGGTTCCTTTCCAGCGCGCCCAGCCCCAGCCTTTGGTGGCAGCGTATTTGTGGCTGTCTTTGATCATAAACTCCACCTGTTTAAACTCTCCGGGCGCTATATTTCCCGCGGTATCTGCCAGTTCGTCCCAGGCTATTTTAGCGAATACCGTACCATCAGGCCAGGGATTAGTAGTATGCTCCCGGATCGCCTTCACGGCAATATCATTCCCGGTGATCACGCGCATGGTACCGTTATCCAGTCGTTGTGTACTGCTGATAGCTTCCCAGTTTTTATAATCCGGCATATAGCCGATACCGTTAGGCACCGGTTGTACCGGGACAACCCGCGCATCTGGTTTCCAGGCATCGTATTGCCGGTTTGCTGCGGCGGTTTTGCTGCTGTCTGGTTTTACGGGCAACAGCTGCGTGGCCAGGTAATTTTTAAGTACGGTAATATCTTCCGTTGTCAAACGCGCCCCGGGATGAAGGGCGGTATACTGCGACAGCGGCATGGCGTTGAATGTCATCTGGTTAAGGGATTCAAACAGTTTTCCTTTCTGCTGGTCTTTTGACAGGCTATCCCAGTTGGAAAAATTAAGTACCTGCCTCCCTTCCGTGATGTGGCCGGCTACCAGCCAGATGGCGGGAGATACCTGGTCGAACCAGGCCAGGTGCGTTTCGTTGGAGTGGCAATCGTAGCAAGCCTTCCGCAGTACGGAGCTCACCTCCGGCGGAACATCCGGCTCACCGGTTACCGGCGGATTCGTGATACGGGGCCTGATAAACTGTAAAGCGATAAAACAGCCGGCCGTTATCAGCAGTACAACTTTCCACGTCTTATTCCGTTTCATAGTGTCGTTCATTTATATTTGCGGCAAAATAATCAACCTGAATCACCATCAAAGTTCTTTTCCTGTGAACCGGACAAATGAGGGGGTGAACCAGTATAATTTAACAATGAACCTCGCATATAGTTGCCGTTAACCGTTCAAATCCGGACACGGCAACTTTAAAAACGGACAATATTATTCATACAAACAATTCATTATCAACCTGTAAGGCCGTGGCATTATCTTAGTCCGGATAAATTGCACTACTCATAATTGT
>NZ_DATCRD010000108.1:0-6890 GCF_036569185.1 Chitinophaga sp. | reverse complement strand
CAATTATACCTATGCCACAAAATCCTGATCTGCTCCAGGATATCCAGGAAGTGGATATCCCCGCCTATCCTTCCATGAAACAAGCATGGCTAATAACCCTGGTGCTGTTCCTGCTGAGTAACGCTGTTCATTTTTCTTTTTACTTCCTCAGCGGTTATGTTTCTTTTGAACTGATCTATGCGGTTTACCTGCTGGATGTAACGCTTCCCCTTTTGCTGGTATGCGGCTACCTAGTGGTTCATCGTCAAAAAACAGCCGGTCCGGGAATGGGCCTGCTGCTCCGGATTCCAAAGGGCAATAACCTCTGGATGCTGCTGCTGATTGTGCCCGCACTATATTTCCAGCTGATCTTTCTCCGGTACCTTGCCGGGGAACTCCCGTTTTCCTGGGATGGCCGCTGGCATATGATACATAACAAAATAATGTACTGCCTGGTATTTATTTTACTGATTCCCGCCATGCAGGAATTTATTTTCCGCGGTGTTATATTGAATGGATTACTAAAAAAATACCCGCCAACTACCTCTGTTGTTATGGCTTCACTCATGGCGGTGGTGCCCTACATTTATCCCACCAGTATGCTGCTTTTCCTGCCTGTTACGGCTTTCCTTTCATGGCTCTACTACCGGTCGCGCAGCCTCACATTTACCTTTCTTTCCAACGCATTACTCAGTTTCATTCCGCTGGCTGTCAATTTTGGCAGAGCAGAAACGGTGATCAAACCGGCTGTTATTGCCACATCGCCCGATTCCATGACATGGCTGGCTGTAGCCCTGCTTGTTTTCTGGGTAGGCATTATATTTTTTAATAAAGATATCCTGGAATCGAATGATAATTTAAGATAATATAAAGAAGATATTCCTGCTGTCGCCCTGCCCACAGATTGATGGCTGGCACATTACCCCATTTTCCTTACTTTTACAGCAAACGACAGACAGGGATGAACATACGGTCTTCTTTATTGAAAGCACTTTTTGTTGCGGGAGTTTTATTTTCACAGGTTGCAGTTGCACAGGATGCCAAAGAGTTGTATAATACAGCCACCGGCTTTATTCGTAGCGGAGATTATTCAAATGCCATACTAGTGCTGAACCAGGCTTTGCAGCTTGAACCGGACAATTTTGAACTTAAAAAACAACTGGGGTTTACCTACTACCTGAAAGGTGACCTGGTAAAAGCAAAGACCGTAATTGAACCCCTGCTCAGCAGCAAGGAAGCAGATGTACAGGTGTTCCAGATTGCAGGGAATATTTATGTGGGAAGGGAAGAATGGAAAACCGCACAACGTATGTATGAGCGGGCCATCAAAAAGTTTCCCAACAGCGGGGAATTATACAACGATAACGGTACACTGCTGATGAATTTCAAAATGTACGATGGGGCGCTTCGCAGCTGGATCAAAGGTATTGAACAGGATCCCGGGTTTCCCGGCAATTACTACAATGCCACCAAAACATACGACTTCAGCAATAATCCCCTGTGGTGTATTCTCTATGGCGAAACCTTCATGAATATGGAAAGTTTCACCACACGCACGGCAGAAGTGAGGAATATTGTACTGGAATCGTATAAGAAATTATTCAATGATCCCTCCCTTTTTGAAAGCGCATTACCGGAAGACAAGAAAGGCAGAAAGGGCAGCAACGAGTTTGTAGAAGCATATAAAGCCTGTATGGGCAAGCAGATCAGTGTAGTAACCGGGGGAATAGATCCTGATGCGCTGATTATGGTACGTACCCGTTTTATACTGGACTGGTACAACTTTTACGGTATGAAATATCCATATGCGCTTTTCGATTATCAGCGCCGCCTGTTACGGGAGGGAATGTTTGAGTCGTACAACCAGTGGTTGTTTGGCCCCAGTGCCAACCAGGCCAGCTACAAAGCGTGGGTAGGATTACATAAAACCGATTATGATGCTTTCCTGAAATTTCAGCGCAGCAATCCGTTAAAGCCGAAACCTGATGAATATTACAACGATGGAAGGTTTACGCTGATCAATTCCGGGTATTAGTATTTAGATATTTTTTGATTTACCGGTTTGGCCAATTAGTTGCTGTAGCAACTGAATGACTAAATCCGTAAATTGTAAATCTCAAAATCTGAATATGCTCGTTAACAAACACCAAAACATTATCGACAATGCTGTAAAGGCGAACCACGAACGAACTTTCTATTCGCAATACCCGGAGCATCCCAAGGCTTACGGCGAAGAGGCGCATGCAAAAGGCGTACAGAGCTATCAGCAATTGCTGGGAAAACCCTTCAAACAGTTACTGCAAACCGGTGAAACCGGCTGGAGCGGAGAGGAAATATCCCCCTACACCCTGGAGGTGCTGGGCGTTACCTATCCTGTTTTCCCCGTGGGCGACCTGTTAAAGAAAGCCATGGAAGCCGGCAATAGCTGGGCAAAAGTGTCCGTAACGGAAAGAGCCGGCATACTCACTGAAACCCTGGAAAGGATAAAGGACTATTTCTTTGACATTGCCAATGCCACCATGCATACTACCGGCCAGAGCTTTATGATGAGCTTCCAGGCTTCCGGTCCGCATGCGAGCGATCGTGCCCTGGAAGCCATTGCCACCGGTTACCACGAACTACAGCGGTACCCGCCTTCATTAACCTGGGAGAAACCCATGGGCAAAACCAGCATTAAACTTTACAAAACCTTCAAACCAATACCCAAAGGCCCGGGCGTAGTGATTGGCTGCTCTACTTTCCCGGTGTGGAATACACTTCCCGGTGTATATGCCGACCTGATCACCGGTAACCCGGTGATTGTGAAGCCCCACCCGAAAGCTGTGCTGCCTATTGCCATTGCCGTAAGCGCCATCCAGCAATCACTTCATGACAATGGCTATGATCCCCACCTTTGCCAGCTGGCAGCCGACAGCTCAGACCACCTGATCGCAAAGGAATTGTGCGGGCATCCGGATGTGAAGCTGATCGATTATACCGGCGGCAGCGCCTTTGGCAACTATGTGGAATCATTACCTGGTAAAACGGTATTCACGGAAAAAGCAGGGGTTAACTCAGTAATTCTTGACAGTGTTACTGATCTTGATGCGGTAATTCAGAACCTTGCATTTTCTGTTAGTTTATACTCCGGGCAGATGTGTACTGCGCCGCAGAATTTTTTCATTCCCGAGCAAGGCATCAAAACTGCCAGTGGGCAGGTTCCCTTCAACGAGGTAGTGCAGAAATTCAAGGACGCAGTAGTAGGCCTGGTAAACCACCCGAAAATGGGAGCAGGCACACTTGGCGCCATACAAAATGATAGCACCCTGGCCCGCGCAAAAGAAGCGCGTCACCTCGGTGGTAAAGTGATCCTGGAAGGCGCCCCGGTAACAAATGAAGAGTTCTCCAAGGCCAGGGTATGCGCTCCTACTATTATAGAAGTGACCAGCGCCGATACTTCCATCTACGAAAAAGAGCTTTTCGGCCCGGTGATCCTTATCATTAAAACCAGGGACACCGCACACAGTATACAACTGGCCAAACAGATGGCCCAGAAATATGGAGCCATCACCTGTGGGGCATATACCACAGATCCATCTGCCAAAGAAAAAATAACAGAAGAAATGAACAGCGTTTTCACTCCTGTATCTTTTAATCTTACAGGATTCATCTGGGTAAACCAGCACGCTGCTTTTTCTGACTTCCATGTTACCGGCGGTAACCCGGCAGGTAATGCCAGCTTTACCAACCAGGAATTTATTGTGAAGCGGTTTGTGTGGGTAGGCAACCGGGAACTGGCGGAATAAAGAATATATCAACAAGCGCCCTTCCAAACCGGGCGCTTGTTTTAAAGTATATAAGTATTTATGAAAAGATGTTTATGTATAATGCTCGTAATAGCCTCTGGCATCATTGCATGCGAACAGGCGCCTAAAGCGGATAAAGCCAGGATCACCGATGCACAAACTGTACAGGCAGGCACCGGCAACGCGTATCTTCCGGATACCGCTGCCAGCATTGTGAAATGGATAGGCACCAAGCCCACCGGTAAGCATCATGGCTCCCTGAAACTGGCCGGCGGCGCATTATACGTAAAAGACAGCCTCATTACAGGAGGCCAGTTTATCATTGATATGCATTCGCTCCAGGACATTGACCTGGCAGCTGATTCCGCTATGAAGCGCAAACTGGAAACTGAACTGAAGGGAGAAATGTTTTTTGATGTAAAAAAATATCCCGCTGCTACCTTTGAAATCACTGAGGTAACTCCCTTTCATCCATCGGATGGTGATGAGCTCACACTCAGGAATGCTACCCATATTATTAAAGGGAACCTGACCCTTAAATCCGTCACCAAAAACATCTCCTTCCCTGCCCGGGTTACGCTAAAAGACAATAGCATCAGCGCAATCGCCAACTTCAATATAGACCGCACACAATGGGGTATCAGCTATCGCGCAGATAAATCTTTACAGGACAAACTCATCAATTCACAGGTAAACATCTCCTTCGATATCAAGGCTAACCGCTAAGCCTGTTTTTTCCGTTTTTTTCTGCATTAAGCCAATAAAATGCTTAAATTTAGTACAACACCAGTACCTAAAACTTACTTCCATGGAAACAACTCAAGAAAGAGATAACCGACTTTGGCGCATCGCAAAAGCCAGGGCTGGATTTAAGTCCCACCTGATCATTTATCTGGTGGTTAACCTGGGACTATGGGCAGTGTGGTTTCTGACAGACAGTGATAAAACGCATGGTACCCCCTGGCCTATATGGCCGGCACTGGGATGGGGTATTGCACTGGCTTTCCAGTATTTTAATGCCTATCACAAAGATTCCTTCGGGAATACCCTGGAAGAATATGAAAAACTGAAAGAACAAAAACAGCACACACGTATCTGATATTTTAGCCAAAACAAAATTACAGCAGCATGGACCAACCGCAACGACTATTTGATGTGATTTCTTACCAGTTAGCCAATTATCCCAAAGAAGATATGCTGGCCGGCAAAGAAAACGGGCAATGGAAAAAGTACAGTACGAAAGAAGTAGCGGACCTCACGCTCAGGTTCAGTTCCGGCCTGCTCAAACTGGGCATCAGGCCGGGCATTAAAAAGAACGAGGAAAAAGATAAAATAGCCATCATCTCTCCCAACCGGCCGGAATGGATCATTACTGACCTGGCATGCCAGCAACTCGGCGCAGTGCTCACCCCCATTTATCCTACCATCAGTGAAACAGAACTGGCTTATGTACTGAATGATGCGGAAGCGCGTATTCTTTTTGTAAGCGATAAAGACCTGCTGGCTAAGGTTAACGCTATGAGGGATAAATTCCCTACCATCCGGGAAATATTCACCTTTAACAAAGTGGAAGGCGCACGCCACTGGTCGGAAATCCCTGGAATGGCCGATACTGCCGACTTTGAACAGATTAACGGGATAAAGAAAAATATTTCCCCGGAAGAACTGGTGACCATCATTTATACCTCAGGTACTACCGGCACGCCAAAAGGCGTAATGCTCAGTCACCATAACATTATGAGCAATGTGCTGGCCTGCCAACCCTATCTGCCCGTTAATAAAGAGGCAAAAGCCCTCAGCTTTCTGCCACTGAACCACATATTTGAAAGAATGGTTACCTACCTGTATCTCTGCACCGGCGTACCGGTTTACTATGCAGAGAACATGGAAACCATTGGCGACAACCTGAAAGAAGTGAAGCCCACTATCTTTACCACCGTACCCCGGCTGTTGGAAAAAGTATATGAAAAAATCATGACTACCGGCCTGGAGCTCAAAGGCATTAAAAGAGCCCTGTTCTTTTGGGCGGTGGATCTTGGCAAACGGTATGAAATCAATAAAGACCAGGGGGCCTGGTACAATCTCCAGCTCAAACTGGCCAATAAACTGGTTTTCAGTAAATGGCGGGCTGCCCTGGGCGGCAATATCCAGGCCGTTGTAAACGGCGCCGCCGCCTGCCAGGTGCGCCTCCTGAAAATCTTCACTGCCGGCGGCATCCCTATCATGGAGGGTTACGGTCTCACTGAAACATCGCCGGTGATCAGTGTGAACCGCATCAATGTGGAAGACCGCATGTTTGGCACCGTAGGCCCCATTATCAGCGGCGTAGAGGTGAAACTCGCGGAAGATGGGGAAATCCTCTGCAAAGGGCCAAATGTAACTATTGGCTACTACAAACGCCCTGACCTTACAGCAGACGCTATTAAAGACGGCTGGTTCCATACCGGCGATATTGGTGTTATGATCGACAATAAATTCCTGAAAATAACCGACCGGAAAAAGGAACTCTTCAAAACCTCCGGCGGCAAATTCGTGGCGCCACAGCCTATCGAAAACAAATTTAAGGAGTCGCCCTACATTGAACAGATCATGATTGTTGGGGAAGACCGCAAATTTACGGCAGCGCTCATTGTTCCTGCCTTCAGTAATCTCCGTAACTGGGCGCAAAAGCGCGGTATTACTGTCACTTCCAACGAAGAGCTCATAAAAAACCCGGATGTACAGGACCTCTACAAACAGGCGGTAGACAAATACAACCAGTTTTTCAGCCATATTGAACAGGTAAAGAAATACCTACTCCTCCCCCACGAATGGACGGTGGATGGCGGCGAGCTCACCCCTACCCTGAAGGCCAAACGGAAGGTGATACTGGAGAAATTCAGGAAGGAGATTGACAGCATCTACGCCCCGGCCGGTGGAAAAGTAGATATAGAAAGTCTTTAAATATTAATTTAAAACCCTTACTTTTGCCACCCGATCCCAGGATTGGGGTTAAAAAGTACTGGCCTCATAGTTCAATGGATAGAATAGAAGTTTCCTAAACTTTAGATACAGGTTCGATCCCTGTTGAGGCTACGGATAGAACCGCAAACGGTGTAATCGTTTGCGGTTTTTTTTATTGATTGG
>NZ_DATCRD010000107.1:0-2180 GCF_036569185.1 Chitinophaga sp. | reverse complement strand
AGACAGCTGGAACTCGATGTGAACCCTTCAACAAAGCAAAATCTTTCTACGAAAAACTGGGGTTCAGTGTATTAAAGGAAAAGAAAACAGATATCGGCAGCGGCTATATCATGGACGATTATGTGATGCGCAAACTACTATAAAAAAAGCCCGGTAAGGAGATACCAGGCTATTCCCAAGTTAACCATTAAAAGACACAACTCTTTTTTAAAAAAATAATGTTAATCTAATGTTATCTACGATAACAGTTAATAAGCGGATTTATCCATACATAAAAAAGCAGCATCTTTTATATTTTAATATAAAAAATGCTGCTTTTAAGTTTGATATCAAAAAAATTCCCGCATACTTAACTATGCGGGAATGTAAATGTGCCTGAAGCGCGTATATCGGTTATTGATCCAAGCCGTTGTTATTTGGCAGTAAGCACAGTGCCTTCATCGTTATCATCGTCATGGATAACGGCCACCGCTTTGCTCAGCTTCAGCTCAGGCGAAATTTTCAATACTCCCGCGTTGGCGGCAGCTGTAGCATCACGCAGTTTTACAGATACCAGCGCATCCGTTTCTTTGACACGGTCGTTAACCAGCGCCACCTGTATATCGGTTTCGCTGAAAGCGCAATCACCGGTGATCTTAACCATGTCGCCGTTCATAATCACATAGTCTTTACCGTAAGCCGCAGTACTGGAAGAATCTACCCCGAAGAAAATATTGATATCGCTTCCGGTGCAATTGGTTTGCACGCTCTGGTCGGATGCTTTTACCAGGATACATTTAAACATGCTCACCGGGGCGGTAGCCGACTCATTTGCATCGGTGAGTTTCACCAGCGTAATATAAGCAGCCTGATCCTGTATGTACTGGGAAGCAGATATAGAAGTTACATCTCCGTTATATCCTACTACCGCTTCATTCTCCGCTTTAATTTCACTTAATACCAATACAACAGTTTCCGCCAGCTCAAACCTGTTGTCGTCTTTTACTTTTACGCTCAAACTGGCAGTGGTAGCGCCGCTGTCAATTACAAAAGGCGCTTTGATGCTGCTGATAAAATCAGCGCCGGGTAAAGCAGTACCATTACCAAACTTGTAAGTTAACCTAACCGGTTTGGAAGTGGCATTGATCAGCGGGGTATTATCACGCTTAAACAAGCCCGCAGAAAATACCACATCAGTAGCCGGTTCTGCACCATTGCTGCCGCCAATAAATTTTACCATAGCCGGCTGATCCAGGATGGTTACTTCACCCTTTGCCTTGGTCAGGTACAACTCTGAAGCATCCAGTACTTCCACGTGGAAAGCTTCCTTGCCTTCCAGCAGGTTATCGCTTTTTACAGGGATCTGGATGGATTTGGAGATAATAGCGCCTGCTGCAAATTCAGAAGGCACAAAGGAGATAGTTCCTTCGGTGACATCAAAATCAGATGCACCGGCGCCACCTTTATGCGGGATGGTTTTGTAATGCACGTTAACGGGCGTACGAACACCGTTGCTTCTTAAAAAGCCGGATAAGGTTATGGTAAGCGTAGCATTGGATAATCCGTTCAATGGCTCGGAAACGGCAATATCATTAATAGATACGCCATGACTGATCTTGATGATGCGGTTACCGTCTTCATCACCGCCGCCTGCTGCCAGGATCTCGCCGGAAGGGCTCATCAGCAGCGATGCCAGCGTGGTTTTTGCATCGTATTTGCCCAGTTGTTTATCAAACATCATTTCACCGTCCGGGCTCAGCTTGATCATACGGTAGCCTTCTTTGGCCACTACGCAGATCTCATCATCTTCTGTGAGCAACAGGTGCTGGAACACAGAGCCCAGGTTTTTATCAATGGAAACAGTACCGTCCGGGAGCAGCTTCACGATCTTACCTGTGTTGTTGCTTACGTTACCTCCGGCAGCAACTACTTTCCCGTTTTTGCCTACTTCCAGTGCGTATAATGCGGCATCCGTTTCCTTGTTGAACAACTCTGTGCCGTCCGGGCGCAGTTTTACAATACGGCCCTTATCTTTTTCTTCTGCGCAGGCAAAGATCTGACCCAGGTCGTTCACCTTTATAGCGTTGAACTTACCATCTGCCGTACTGTATTCTTTATCAAATACTACCTGTCCTTCCGCATTCACTTTTGCAATACGGCTGGCGTTGCCGGTACCATAGGCGCCACCGCCCATTGCCAGT
>NZ_DATCRD010000106.1:0-7745 GCF_036569185.1 Chitinophaga sp. | reverse complement strand
GCTTTCGGCGTAGCCCTCAAACCCTCTACCGGGGCGGAGAAGCTGCCATGCGTAAGAAAGGAAAGACCACCGGGAATTTTTATACCGGTTGTTTTTTCTTTTTTATTATCTACCCAACCCACAATATACATGGGCGCTACTGCAGCACTATCGTAGTGGCCTTCCATGGCGGCCAGTTTGGCGGGTTGATATTTGCTTACATAATGCGCAGAGCGGTGCCCGGTAAAAAGCTGCATCAGCGCTGCAATGGCTGCTACGCCAAGCCCCACTTTGAACATGGCCTGCGCATGTTTTGCATGAAGATTTCTGAGAACGTACCAGGCGCCCACACTCATCACCAGGAAAGAGCCCGCGAGGAAAGAGCCGATGATCACATGCGAAAACCTGTCAACAGAAGACGGGTTCAGCACCATTTCCCAGAAATCGGTGACCACTGCGCGTGCCTGCAGGTCGTGGCCTTCTATGCGGTAGCCCGCCGGCGTTTGCTGCCAGGAATTGGCAATAACGATCCACAATGCGGAGAAGATCGAGCCCAGCGCCACCATACAGGTAGAAAAGAAATGGACGCCTTTGTGAACACGGTTCCATCCAAATAGTAATACCCCAAGGAAGGCCGACTCCATGGCAAAGGCAAAAATACCTTCCGCTGCCAGCGCGCTTCCAAAAATGTCGCCTACATAATGTGAATAGGTAGCCCAGTTAGTGCCAAATTCAAATTCCATTACAATGCCTGTGGCTACACCGATCCCGAAGATCAATGCAAATATCTTAATCCAGAATCGTGTAATATCCTTATAAAGCGATAAGCCCGTTTTAAGGTACAAGCCCTCCATGATCACAAGGCATAGCCCCAGGCCTATGCTCAGCGGGGGATAGATGTAATGAAAGGCAATGGTAAACGCAAACTGTATCCTGGATAGTATTTCTACTGAAGGCATAATATTCAATTATTGATACAAAGGTAGCTGGTGAAGATATCCATGAAACTGATGTTTGTCATGTATTGATAAAAATATAATGTTATCATCACCTTAACAAGTTAATAACCCCGTTTTTCCACTTGTTTTCACTATCTTGAAACAATAATTTTAGTGTAATGGTTTACTTGGTATAACGTCCTGCTGAGGAGCAGGACGTTTATATGTCCGCTAATTTATTTCATTTCTATTACCACTTTCCCGAAATAATTGCCGCTGCCCATATACTTAAAGGCTTCCTGCGCCTGGCTTACAGGGAATACGCTGTCTATTACCGGGTGGATATCGTTTGTTTCCACAGCGGCGGCCAGCTCCTGGAAACTTTTCAGGCTGCCTACAGAATATCCCTGCAACCTGATATAGCTGCCTACTACTGTAAACAGGTCAAGCGGCAGCTGTGCGCCTGCAATAAAGCCCACCAGTCCTACAAAACCATTGAAGCCAACGGATTTCACGGAATTAACTATGGTGGCGGCGCCGGCAATATCTAAAGTAGCATGCACTCCTTCCCCGGCGGTGATACGTTTTACTTCTTCGTGCCAGTCGGGATACTTTTTATAATCGATCACTTCATGGGCGCCGAGGTCTTTTAATTTTTTCAGTTTGTCCGGATGACTGCTGGTGGCAATCACTTTAGCGCCTGCTGCCAGTGCTATCTGCATGGCAAAGAGGGATACGCCGCCGGTGCCTTGTGTGAGCACTGTTTGCCCCGCTTTAATGCCTGCGTAGCTCATGAGGCCCGTCCATGCGGTAACGCCGGCAACCGGTAGCGTAGCGGCTTCCACGCTGGTTAAGTTGGCTGGTGTGCGTACCAGTGCATATTCTGGGATCACGGCATATTCTGCCAGCAGGCCGGGCGTGCTAACGCCTGTTCTGATATGGTTGGTAGCCGGGGTGGCATATCCATGCTGCCAGAGCTGGTTGTAGTGAATAGCTACCCGGTCGCCGGGTTGCCATAGCGTTACCTTATCGCCTGTAGCGGCCACCACGCCGGCTCCATCGGAAGTGGGAATGCGTGGCAGTGGCAGTTCCTTACTGTAGGTACCGGTGGCGAGCGCCACATCGAGGTAATTGAGCGCTGCCGCTTCAATTTTTACCAGCACTTCACCGGGACCTGGCGTGGGAGTGGGTACTTCTTTCAGTTGTAAACTTTCCAGTCCGAATGCTACCTGTTGTATTGCTTTCATAAGAACTATTTTTTTCTTTCACAAAATTGGTCCCTAACTTCATATCAGACAAGTATGCACCATTTGGGAATGTAGATACCAGACAGATACTATTGCTGATAATCAATGTGAAAAAAATGAAGAAATCCGGAAAAAATATTCATGCTGATACCGTTTGCGCAGTAGATTATGCTTTTCAACGGATTGGCGGAAAGCATAAAGGACGTGTAATTTATCACCTGAGGAACGGGATCAAAAGATATGGAGAGCTACGCAGGCTCCTTACAGGCATAACGCCTAAAATGCTGACGCAGGTATTACGGGAACTGGAAGATGATGACCTGGTATCCCGGCATGTATACCTGGAAGTACCGCCACGCGTGGAATACCAGCTAACGCCTACAGGCAGGGAGCTGCTGCCCTTCATCACCTTGCTAAGCGAGTGGGGGCGCAAACAGATGGGAATGGCGCCGCTGTGCGAAGAACCGCCTTCGGCGGTGGTAAATTGTCTTGGAGCATGATTACGCTGATTATACTGATTTGTTTGATTTTTAGTTTTGGAATTTTATAAAATTATAAGGGAGATATAAGCGAATAGATCCGCTTATATCTCCCTTAAAAACAAAATCAGACAAATCAGTATAATCAGCGTAATCAGTGTTCCAAGACAATCGCCGAAGGCGATCCCTCCGCTCAGGACAACGCCGCCATTGACTCGAATTCCTGCTTCCTGTCGCGGTACTCTTCCATGGTGAAGTTGTATACCACGGAGTCGCGTTTGTTCTTATTCGCCACAAAGTGACAGGCATGAATATAAGGCTCTGCAATATTCAGTTTATCCAGCGGCGTTACTACCAGTAGCTGCAGGTTCAGCTGCCCGCAATACTCCATAAGATAGTGGCTCTTTTCAGGATCCAGTTTGCTGAAGGCTTCATCTACCGTGATGAAACGCAGGCTGCGGTGCTGGCGGTTGGCTTCATTGATACCAAACTGGTAGGCAATGGCAGCGCCCAGGATGGTGTAGGTGAATTGTGCTTTTTCCCCACCGGAAAGACTGGCAGTATCTTCATAATACTTGAACGCCTTATTATCCGCTACATAAAATTCTTTCGCACCAAAGTCGAGCCAGTTGCGCACATCTGTTACTTTGCGGCGCCAGGCTTCATTTTGCTGTAGTTCCGTGATGAGCAGTTTGATATTTTCAAACAGCTGATCGCCGTAAGCTTCATCTTTTTCGAGATGGTACTTATACGAATCAGGCACTGCGTTGCTGAGTTTCTCTTTGAAGTTGCGGATCTCCACATCGCGTACATGCCTGCATTCCAGCTGCAGATAAGTATCCGGGTTCTTATTGAAAGTGATGTTGCGCAGCGGTTCGTTCAGGTCTTCCATTACTTCGCGGATAAGATCTTCCTGTCCGTATATCCATGCCCGGTAGTTGGTGATGGCATTGAGCATACTGGTGTCCATATACTTGCGGAACCGTTCCTTGTGCTCAATGAGCCGCTGGAACTTAATGCGCTCATACAGTGAGGTAAATTCATCCAGGTACTTTACATGCGGCTGGAGGTCAGTAACATCGCCCAACCAGTCGGGGAAGGTGTCGTGAATGGCTTTGGGCGGCATTACAAAGGCTGCCAGCTGCCGGGTGATTTCCGCTTCTTTTTCCGCAGAGAGGCGCATCGCGTCGTGCAGGGTGGCCTGCATATTATCATTGGCCCGTTTACGGTAGGCTGCCAGTTCTATGGTGGTTTCGGCCGGTTCGGTCAGCGACAGGTCGGAAAGATATTCCAGCACGTATTGAAGAGAAATATCGTCCAGTTTATTCACCTTCAGCTGGTTGAAATGGCGTAGTTTTTCCGCAGCTTTATCATCCAGGCTGCCTTTCTGTTGCAGCGTTTTTTCTTTTTCTTTTTCTTTGTCCTGTATCTGCAGCACCACTTCGTCCAGCTGATCGCAGATCACCTGGTATTTATCGCTGGTTTTGAGCAGCGCCGCTTTTTCACGGGCAAAAGATTCAATAACGCCGGCATGGGTTTGCCAGTTGATTTCACTGTAGTTGCGCAGCGACAACAACGCATTCAGCAAAGCATTGATATTGCCGATGGCCTTCCTGCTGTCTTCCAGTTTTGAAATGCTGTGCTGCAGCGTTTCAATAATATTATTGCATTCGTCCTGCTGTTCTTTTAACAGGCGTAGTTTGTTTTTATTGTTCCATCCCAGCACATAATTGTTTTGCTGGGAACGATTGGGGCGGTCATCTTTTTCATGGCGTGTAGCCTGCCGCGTTAGTCCGTTGGAAGTAACCGCTTTCCGGCTGCGGTTAAACACTGTCATATCATCTGTACAGGTATAATCAAACTGGTCGAGCAGTTGGTTTTGCAGCCATTCCTTGAAGATAGTGCCTGGTTTGATCTCTATTTTTTGTAACAGGCTTTCCTTTTCGGAAGGCATGCGCAGCATGGTATAACTTTCGTCTTCTACTTTGTGGTATACAAGGCGGGTTTGCAGGTTGTTGGAGTTGATGTACCGGTTGATGTCCAGTATATATTCTTCCGGCACCAGGAGGCGCAAACCGAAGTTGTGCAGTACTTTTTCGATAGCATTTTCCCAATGAAGCTCCGCGTCTTTTACCCTGATCAGCTCCCCGGCAAAAGGCAGGTCGTCTTCCTGGATATCCAGCATATTTGCCAGCTGCTGACGGATACGGATCAGTTCATACGGAATATTATTTTTCCGGTGAAGGAAGGAATCTATTTCTTCTTCCAGCTTTGTTAGCTGTGATCTTTCTGCGGCCAGGCTGCTCTTATGATGAAAAATTTCTTCCTGTATCGTTTCAAGCTGTTTATCGTGCGCCGTTTTCATTTGTTCAGCGCCGGCAATATTTTCGTGGAATTGTTGCTCATCCGGGTTGGGAGCCAGTTCCAGCCGGTCTGTAAGCATATTGTATTCTTCCATCTTATTACGTTTGGCCTCCATGGCTTTTTGTTCGTAATGGATGGATTTTTCAATAGAGCGCAGTTGTTCATCCACGCTGTTATTCGCCTTTTGCGCTATCAGTTCATCTTTGCGCAGGTGAAGCGACTGGAGTTGTTCATTGATGCCGGTGAGACTGCGGGTAGTTGCCTGTTGTTCTTTTTGTAAAGATTCCAGTTCCCTTTCCAGGATATCTTTTTCCTGTTTATTGAACCAGGAAGGAAGGAGGTCCTGGAGCATTTGCAGTTCCCGGTTCCTGTCCTGCAGCTGTTGCCAGGCCGCACGGTTTTCAATGATGGGTTCCAGCAGTTTCAGCTGGGTTTCATCTTTCTGGATAGCGCGGTGACTGGTAAGCAAGCTATCATAGTTTTCGCGCAGTTTCAGGAATTCGCTTTCGCTGTCTGTTTCTTCCAGCATCTGGCCACGGATAAACGTGTTCAGATCCCCGAGCACTTTGATTCCAACGGTTTGGTTAAAGAGCGACAGAGCCTTTTCACTTCGAAGCCCGAAGATGTTGCTGAACAGGGCTGCGTATTCTTTAAAGCTGTCGGTGATTTCTGTTTTTGGAAACTCAAGGCGCAGCCTTTTTTTCCAGTCGCCTTTTACATCAAATTTCCCGCTACCGAAATGTTCGTTGATATTGAGTTTGTGCGGCGAAACAATGAACTGGCGTTTCATTTCACCGGAGTACCATCTTACCTGTGCCAGTGTGATCTGATGCATGGTGGCAGCGTTGTAAAAATAGGCCAGCAGTACAGAATAAGGATTGTTCTCCTTATGACGGAGCTGGTCTGTTTTTGATTGCTGGGATTCTTCAGAGAATGTTTTACCATAGTAGCCCCAGAAGTAGGATTCCTCTCCCCTGTCGCGGCGTTGCTCTGTACCGGACGACTGGTTATAGAACCTTTTGCCCGATGGTACCAGCAATGTGAGCAGCGCATCGATCAAAGTAGTTTTACCGCTACCGTTTGCGCCGGTGAGCAGGGAAGTATTTCCGTTGGTATTAACGCGATATATTTTGTTGTGAAAAGTGCCCCAGTTGTATATTTCAAAATATTGCAACCGGAATCCACTTTCTTTTGAATCACTATTGAACAGGGTGGACATGCAGTTTTAATTTTGATTTTATTTCTTCCAGTTTCTCGTTATTCACCAGTGCTTTGATGATCCTTTTTACCTCGTATTGATGCATTTCCTTGTTGGCAGCGTCCTCCCGGGTAGTTTTCAGCACGCCTACATTTAAGAGGCTGTTAATCGGTTTGTTGAGATCTTTCAGCAGTTTTGATTTGTTGTGTCGTTCTTTGAAGAAGAGTGCAAGTCTTTCCTTGATTTCTTTCTGCGTCATAAAAAGACGGGTGCCATTGCCCTGGATATCGAATTCATCGAGGGCTTCGCGGAGCACTATGCATAGCAGGGTGGCTTCGTAAGTGAGCCTGGTTTTGCGCATGAGGCGTGGCAACGGCTTATCAGTGGTATCATCTGTTTCGGGTTGTACGATACGTGCAAACCCGTCGGATTCATTTACCACCAGTTGCAGGCCTGTTTGCTGCAGGTATTTGCTGAGCTCTGTTTGCCATCCCAGCAGGTCTTTCCAGTAAGATTTATCTTCTTCGTATACAGGTCCCTGCATGAGTTTTAGAAACACGTGTGCAAAGGGAGATATATTTTTCTCGGCCATGATATTAGTTTTGTGAATTTGTGAACAGTACCATCGGCATATTGATGGTACGGTTGCCCAGTGTTACCGGATCCGGGGTTTCCAGGATAATGTGGTGGGCCGACTGGCTGGCGATGGAAAAATAGGTAATGAGCTCAGTGAGCCCTTTTTCGGCGCCATAAATTTCTACCAGTTCTTTCAGGCTAACCTGCTTTTTGTTTTCCAGTTGTGTGGAAATACGGTCTTCCAGCAGGGTACGGTCTATATTAAAATGGTTGAATAATGCGTTCAGGTCATTATCGTCAAACTCAGTGCCACCCATTCCTTCGGGGAATTCCACTTCGATGTTCGGCTTTTTCTCTTCCGCCATATCCCATCGGTCGAGGAGGTCTATTTCCGGATCGCTTTCTATCTCTATAAAAAATTCCTCGCCCGGAGGATTTTCCAGTGATTGAAAGGCCAGTTGCCTGATATCGTTGATCAGTTCCAGGGCTTTCCGGCGATCCGTGAGATTATTTTCACTGAGCACGCGGCTGAGTTTATCGCTCAGTTTTTTGTTGGCATCAATTACTTTTTTGCCGGAGGCGTGGAGGAATTGTTTGAGTTTTTTTAAGAAGCGGTCGTTTTTATATTCGATATTCCTTTCTTCAAGCAGGGTGTAGAGTTTTTCGATCATGTCGCGCATTTCCTCCTGCTTGTTTTCATCCATGAGGAATTGCCAGAAGGAATAAAAGCTTTTCCCCTGGTCTTTCTGGCGGAGGGCTTCGAATGAGTCGAGCGTATAAGCCAGCAGGGCGCCTTTGGCGATGTCTCTTTCGCTTTGCTTGCGGTAAATTTCCTGCGTGATCTGTTCAAAGTTTTGTTCCACTTCCTTGAAATCGCTCAGGAGCTCGCGCGACATACGGTTTACGTCGTAGAACCTTTCCTTGATCTGGGTATCGTCAAACACCTGTACTTTACCTGTGATGG
>NZ_DATCRD010000105.1:0-21781 GCF_036569185.1 Chitinophaga sp. | reverse complement strand
GTGCTCATACAGGGCGATCAGTGAACCCAGGGAACGTGGCGTAATTTTCTTCACCAGGAAGGAGTTGGTAGGACGGTTGCCAGGGAAAATTTTCGATGGCAGGATCTTCGCAATTTCTTCTGCAGACGCGCCGGATTTCTCCAGTTCAGCGCGTACTTCCGCTTCAGTTTTACCATTCATCAGCGCTTCTGTTTGTGCGAAGAAGTTAGATAACAATTTTACATGGTGGTCACCGATAGGATTGTGGCTGATGGCCGGCGCGATGAAGTCGCATGGGATGATGCGCGTACCCTGGTGAATGAGCTGGTAAAACGCATGCTGACCATTGGTACCGGGTTCGCCCCAAACAATAGGACCGGTTTCATAACTAACGGGATGGCCTGTACGATCTGCAGATTTACCATTGCTTTCCATATTACCTTGCTGGAAGTAAGCGGCAAAGCGGTGCATGTATTGATCGTAAGGCAGTATAGCTTCTGTGGCGCTGCCAAAGAAGTTGCCATACCAGAGACCGATCAGCGCCATGATCACCGGTATATTCTGTTCCAGCGGCGTGCCGGCAAAGTGCCTGTCAACCGCATGCGCGCCATCCAGTAATTCAGTGAAGTTTTCAAAACCGATAGTCAGTGCTATCGACAAGCCAATAGCGGACCACAGGGAGTAACGGCCTCCCACCCAGTCCCAGAATTCAAACATATTCTGTGGGTCGATACCAAATGCAGTAACTGCTTTTTCATTGGTGGACAAAGCCGCAAAATGTTTAGCGATGAACTTCTCATCTTCCGCATGTTCCAGGAACCAGCTGCGCGCAGTATGTGCATTGGTCATGGTTTCCTGTGTGGTAAACGTTTTGGAGGCGATGAGGAACAGGGTTTCATCCGGGGTGATCTTTTTCAGTGTTTCAGCGATGTGGGTGCCATCTACGTTGGAAACAAAGTATGTCTGGATATTCGGCTTCCAGTAAGGTTTCAGCGCCTCTGTTACCATTACCGGGCCCAGATCGGAACCACCGATACCGATATTCACGATATAGCGTATAGGCTTGCCCGTATATCCTTTCCATTCGCCGGAATGGATCTGGCGGCAGATATGATCCATTTTATTCAGCACTGCTTTTACATCGGGCATAACATCACGGCCATCCAGTAAAACAGGTTTATCAGAGGTATTGCGCAAAGCGGTATGCAGTACGGCGCGGTTTTCCGTAACGTTTATTTTTTCAGCGCTGAACATGGCCTTGATAGCATCCGTTACGCCGCATTCTGCTGCCAGTGCCAGTAACAGGCTGCGGGTATCTTCCGTGATAATATTTTTGGAATAGTCGAAAAGGATGTCTTCAAATTTAAGCGAGAACTCACTGAAGCGTTCTTTGTTCTCCATAAACAAGGCACGCATATGTACCTTCTTCATTTCTTCAGCGTGTTTCTTTAAAGCGTCCCACGATTTGGTGGTTGTTGGATTGGTAGATGGAAACATAGTCGTGTATATATTAAATGCGCATCAAAAATAATCTTTTAGATTCATGATTTCTGTTTCCTGTATAATTGCCAGGAAATTGTTACGGCAATGGCCCCGATAGCGATGATACAGGTATGTATGATGGCGTTTTCATCCATCATATCGGCGATCCTTCTTTTCAGAAAAATGCCGTAGAATGCCCACACACTAACAAGCGCATAGGTAATATTGTTGCGGAAAAGTACCATGGCCATACTTACCAGGGTACCCAGGCCGATCATGGCAATAGTCCACAGGATCTGCGCATGACGGTTCCCTTCCCAGCCGGTATACACCAGCAGCGCGGTAAAGTTCGCAATAGCAGCTATGGAGATCCACCCCAGGTAAATACTGAAAGGGATATGGATAAATATTTTTTCCCGCAGGGTAGCAGGGGTAGTGCTGATGCCAAAGTTAACATGAATAATGACGAGCGAGATAAGAAGGATCACCATAATAGCCATGCTTACCGGTATGAGATGGTAATGCCAGGCAAACAGCCAGCAGGCATTGGCTACACAGGAAATGAGGAACCAGTCTTTCATACGCCGCATCACATAAACCAGCGTTTCAGGTTCTTTATTGGAAAAGGACAACCATAACTGGTATATAATAAAGGCCAGCAGGGAAAGATAAATAATGCCCCATATAGAAAAGGTAATGCCCGCAGGTGCAAACAGGTTGGGATACTCTTCAGAGATCTGCGCGGTGGTTTTGCCATTGATGGGAAGCTGTACTGCCAGTACATTTACACCTATCATAATAATAAACCCAATAGTATTGAAAACAGACCGGTTTTTAAAGTGGAGGGTTTCATGGCTCACCATAACAGATGGGTGCTTTTTATAATATTAGTGACATGGTTACCGTGTTATAACACAAAAATTATGCTAAAGTGAACAATCAAAACAAAGTTTAAAAGCCGTTAGTATATATCTCCGTTTTTTCCATACATTTGCCAGCTATGACAGCTGAGCAACTTAAAGCTATGAGGGACCGTTTATATGTCCTGGGAGGTTTTCTTTAACGTACCTGACCGATTAGCAAAAATAGAAAACGACAAACAATTAAGCCTGGCGCCAGGTTTCTGGGATGATAACGTCAGAGCCACTTCGATCCTGAAGGAAATAAAGGTAAACAAATACTGGGTAGACCTTTACGATCAGGTAAATGCTGCGATTGACGACAGCGCTGTACTGAACGATTTTTTCAAAGAAGGAGAAGCAACGGAAGAAGAGGTGGAACAGGCCTACAATGCTGCAGTAGCGGCGCTGGACGACCTGGAATTCAAATCCACGCTTAACCAGCCGGAAGATGAAATGCCCGCAGTGCTCACCATTAACTCCGGTGCAGGCGGCACGGAAAGCCAGGACTGGGCGGAGATGCTGCTGCGTATGTATCGCATGTATGGCGAAAAGCAGGGGTGGAAAGTATCAGAAATTGATACGCAGTATGGCGATGGCGCAGGGATCAAATCCGCAACATTGGAATTTGATGGCGACTTTGCCTATGGCCATCTCAAAGCGGAAAGCGGGGTACACCGCCTCGTCCGTATTTCACCGTTCGATTCCAATGCCCGCAGGCATACCTCTTTCGCCTCCGTATATGTGTATCCGTTAGTAGACAATACTATCGAGATTGCTGTGAATCCTGCCGACCTGGAATGGGAATTTTACCGTTCAGGTGGTAAGGGCGGACAGAACGTAAACAAGGTAGAAACAGCCGTACGCCTGAAGCATATTCCTTCCGGTATCATCATCGAATGCCAGCAGGCGCGCACACAGGGGGAGAACCGCGAAAAGGCGCTCACCATGCTGAAATCACGCCTGTATGAAGAAGAGATCCGCAAAAGGGAAGAGCTGAAAAATGCGGCCAATGCCAACAAACGCAAAATTGAGTGGGGATCGCAGATCAGGTCATACGTGTTCCATCCGTACAAGATGATCAAAGACCACCGCACCGATTTTGAGGTAGGTAACGTAGGCCCCGTAATGGACGGCGACCTGAACGGATTTATAAAAGCATACCTGATGATGCAGAAGGAAGAGGACAATAATTAATAAGTATCGACTAATTATTAATAAGCGCGTAGGCGTTGTATCATGTAATTTTGCTGCGGAAACAATACTCGTAGTCATTTGTTTATTTGATTGTTTGTGAGCCTCACGGTTTACAAATGATCAAATAAACAAATATTAAAATTAGGATACAATGAATACAGGATACTTTGAGTACGCAGTGCCTGCTAATGAGCCTGTGTTATCTTATGCACCCGGTTCTGCTGAGAGGATTGCATTAAAGAAACAGTTAGCCGCCTACAAAAACGAAGTAGCAGATATACCTATGTATATCGGTGGCAAGGAAATCCGCACCGGAAACACCGTTGATCTGCGCCCTCCCCACGAAATCAAACACAAACTCGGTCACTTCCATATGGGTGATGCCTCTCACGTGAAATCTGCCATCGCAGCAGCGCTGGAAGCGCGTGAAAAATGGGCCAATATGGATTGGGAACAACGCGCCGGCATTTTCCTCCGCGCCGCTGAGCTCCTGGCTTCCAAATACCGCTATCATATCAATGCCGCTACCATGCTGGGCCAGAGCAAGAATCCCTTCCAGGCCGAAATTGACAGCGCATGCGAACTGATCGACTTCCTCCGCTATAACGTGCACTTCCTCAGCGAAATTTACCGCCAGCAACCGGTGAGCGCACCAGGCATCCACAACAGGGTAGAGTACCGCCCGCTGGAAGGTTTTGTGCTCGCTGTTACGCCTTTCAACTTTACCGCTATTGCCGGTAACCTGCCTACTTCCGCTGCCATGTGCGGTAACGTAGTAGTGTGGAAGCCCGCCAATACACAGGTGTTTGCCGCCCAGGTGATCATGAAGGTGCTGATGGAAGCCGGCCTGCCCGACGGCGTTATCAATCTCGTATATGCCAACGGTCCCGTTGTAGGCGACGTTTGCTTCGCAGATCTCCACTTTGCAGGTATCCACTTCACCGGCTCCACCGGCGTATTCCAGACCATGTGGAAAACCATCGGCGAAAATATCCATAAGTATAAAACATACCCACGCATTGTAGGGGAAACAGGTGGTAAAGACTTTGTACTGATCCACAAATCCGCTGATGTAGATATTGCCGTTACCGCACTCGCACGCGGCGCTTTCGAATACCAGGGCCAGAAATGCTCTGCTGCTTCCCGCGCATATATACCAAACAATCTTGCTGACGATATAAAATCTAAATTGGTTGCTGAACTGAAAACCATGAAAATGGGATCCACAGAAGATTTCAGCAACTTCATCAACGCAGTGATCGATGAACGCTCTTTTGATAAAATTGCGCAGTACATCGACAATGCAAAGAAAGACCCGGCTGTAAAGATCATTGCAGGCGGTAACTACAACAAAACTGAAGGTTACTTTATTGAACCCACCGTGATCGAAACCACCGATCCGAAATATATCACCATGTGTGAAGAAATTTTCGGACCAGTATTAACGATCCATGTATATGACGGGGAGAAATTTGAAGAGATCATGCAGGTGGTTGACAGTACTTCCGAGTACGCCTTAACCGGTGCGATCATTGCGCAGGACCGCTATGCAGTGGAACTGGCTACCCGCACACTGGTAAACAGCGCGGGTAACTTCTACATCAACGACAAGCCAACCGGCGCAGTGGTAGGACAGCAGCCGTTTGGCGGCGCACGCGCTTCCGGTACCAACGATAAAGCAGGTTCTATGCTGAACCTCTACCGCTGGTTAAGCGCCAGGAGCATCAAGGAAACTTTTGTACCGGCTACCGATTACCGGTATCCGTTCCTGAAAGAGGCTTAGTAAATGTTCATGATTTATATGCAGGCGGTGGATCTATATCCATCGCCTTTTTTGTACCTTGCACCCTTATTCAGTATCAGTAATTATGCAGGCAGATATCTTACAAAAATACTTCTCAGAGCACCATGAGCATTACCGTGTGGCGGATCTTGAACAACTACTCATAGCAGACGGAACACCGCAACCGGAAGCCAGCATCGCTGCTGCCAGGGCTTTTGATGAATATTTTAAGAAACAGCTGCGTAAGAAAGGCATCAAAGCCCTCGTTTTCTTTGGAATAGGACTGATAGCATTACTGCGTGTTATTACCCTCACCAACCGCGAGGAGGGCAGCTTTATGCAGGTATCCACCTCACTGGCATTGGTAGCTTTTACAATCGTACTGGGGATTATTTGGGGCATGCAGTTGTTTGCGTTGAAAGAGGAGATTTCGACGTTTAAGGATATGAGGAAGTTGTAGTATCTTAAGATGCCTATGAAACACTTTTTTTTCTTCATTCTTCTGTGCCTTACGGCTTGTGCATATCACAAGAAACCTGCCATCCAGGCAGTTGCCCCGGACTCAGGCATAAGATGTAACATTAACCATTAATGGTAGAAAGATAGACAGATGGCTATGGGAAACGGCTGATGAGAATACGGCGGTCTCAGATCTTACCCTGGATGCAGTATATACATTCCGCTATCACCATGATGATTACATTGTTATTACAGGTAACAATTTGCGTGGACTGGGTAAGCTCAGCCAGATAACTTTCGGGCTTCTCATTAATATCTCCGATTCATCCCTTGTTGCCAAAATATTGACGACCTATAGCCGCCCTGGACGTTTTTTCTTTAACCCTGATCCAGCAACAGGTAGCCTGAAGTATTTAAGCGCTTATCCGCTGTATAAAGATGGAGAAGAACTTGCCGGGCATCTTTCCTTACAGGTAAGTGAGCTGGTAATGCCCTGATCGAGGTACACCTTTACTGCATCTTCTGCAACGCCGCCAGCGACTCTGTTACATGTTTCTCTCCATCGCGCAGCGAATTAAATTCATGCACAATCACCCCATTCTTATCTACTATATAAGTAACCCGGCCCGGTATCATAAAGGTTTTAGGCACGCCAAATAATTTGCGTACTTCATTTTTAGGATCGCTCAGCAACGTAAACGGAAGGTTGTGATGCGTGGCAAAACTGCGGTGAGATGCTACGTTATCGGCACTGATACCAATCACCTTGGCGCCATACTTTTGAAAATCCTGGTAGGAATCACGGAAAGAGCAGGCCTCTTTGGTACATACACTGGTTTCATCTTTCGGATAAAAATAAATGACCAGCGGTTGTTTTCCCAACACTGTATTGATATCAAAAGTTTTCCCGGTTTGATCCTGCAGGGAAAAGGAAGGAATTTTATCCCCGGTTTTTAATTGCGCCTGGGAACTGGAGCCCCAAAGCTGGAAAAAGGCGGTCATAGCGAAAATGGTCTTTAAAAGTTTCATACCCATTATTGTTGACACTAAAGTACGAAGAGAAGGGGAGCATCCCTCGCCCTTCATGGAAAAATGTTCGTTAATATTGATATTAAACAGATATGTTCGGTCGGCTGAACAATCCCGGCAGGAGAGCAGCCCCTCATTTCAGAAATATTCCCCTGTTTATCAATCTTTTCTAATATTCAACTTTTTATCTGTAGCATTTAATCATTATTTTTGGCGCCTAAAACGTTGTGTTTTGAAAACCATACTAAACGGCAGGCAAATGGCTATTACGATAGACAGGCTTTGTCATCAGTTAATAGAAAATCATTTACAGTTTGAGCAAACCGTGCTGATAGGATTACAACCCCGTGGTATTTATTTATCCGGCAGAATTCATCAGACCTTGCTGAAACTGTT
Source organism: Chitinophaga sp. (assembly GCF_036569185.1). Classification (GTDB taxonomy): domain Bacteria; phylum Bacteroidota; class Bacteroidia; order Chitinophagales; family Chitinophagaceae; genus Chitinophaga. The sequence goes on along the minus strand of NZ_DATCRD010000105.1, from coordinate 14,557 downwards.
ACCAGGCGCGCATATCGATTACGGTAAACTGGATATCACTTTTTATCGCGACGATTTTAACCAGAGCAAAACCCTGCATGTACCGAGTGAAACCAGTATAGATTTTTCCATAGAAAATAAAAAGGTAGTGCTGATTGATGACGTGTTGTATACCGGCCGTACTATCCGTTCGGCGCTGGATGCCATGCTGGATTTTGGCCGGCCCGCTTCTGTTGAGCTGCTTACGTTGATAGACCGCCGCTTCAGCAGGCAGTTGCCTATTCAGCCGGACTATACCGGACGCACCATTGATGCCCTTATTTCCCAGAAAGTAAGGGTGTTGTGGAATGAAAGAGATGGTAAAGACGAAGTAATTCTGATTGACTAAAATAAACCGGGATTTCAGAATTCAGATTTCACCCTTTATATTTGCACATTAATGTCACTTTCTGTAAAACACTTACTCGGAATTCGCGATCTGCAGCGCCAGGATATAGAGCTTATTTTTCAAACAGCCGACCAGTTTAAGGAGGTTTTACAAAGGCCTATTAAAAAGGTGCCTACGCTACGCGATACAACAATTGTCAATTTATTTTTTGAGAACTCTACCCGCACACGCATCTCTTTTGAGTTAGCGGAAAAACGCCTGGGTGCAGATACGGTTAACTTTTCCGCCTCGGGATCTTCCGTATCCAAAGGAGAAACGCTGATAGATACGGTGAACAACATCCTGTCCATGAAAGTGGATATGGTGGTAATGCGCCACTCTGCCAGCGGCGCGCCGCATTTCCTGGCCAAGCACATTAATGTGCCTATCCTCAATGCAGGCGATGGTATCAATGAGCATCCCACACAGGCATTGCTCGATGCGTTCTCTATCCGGGAAAGGCTCGGTAGTGTGGAGGGTAAGAAGATCGCCATCTGCGGCGATATCATGCACTCCAGGGTAGCCCTCTCCAATATTTACTGCCTCAAAAAACTAGGCGCAGAAGTAACGGTGGTAGGCCCGCCTACCTTAATACCGAAATACATGGCTGCAGCCCTCGGCGTAAATGTAAGCTATAACATCCGTGAAGCCCTGCAGTGGTGCGATGTAGCCAATGTGCTGCGTATCCAGCTGGAAAGGCAAAACACGCCGCTGTTTTCCTCTCTCCGTGAATATTCACTCGCATACGGTGTAAACCGGGAGCTGCTGGACAGCCTGAATAAAGAAATTGTAATTATGCACCCTGGCCCCATTAACCGCGGTGTGGAAATAAATTCAGATGTGGCCGACTCTGGTCAGTCCATCATCCTGGACCAGGTAGAAAACGGTGTGGCTGTACGTATGGCTGTACTGTACCTGTTGGCAGGAAAGAAATCGGAGTAGTGCGCTGCTCCCTGTTGGCTTCTGAAAAATCAGAAGCCAACAGTCAACCCCAATGTATATGATCTGAAAAACGGATATGCATTACCGTTATAACCTCCCGCCTGTTCCGGATCATAATATTTAATCTTCATTTTGGTAGTTTCCCATAGGTCCTGTCCGGAGAAGTAAATCCGCAGGTTGCTGATCCATATTTTCCTCAGCCAGCTGGCGGGTAGGGTATAACCCACCTGCAGGTTCTTCAACCTGATATAGGCGCCATTCATGGCCCAATGGGAGGAGGGTACCGTGTTCTGCTGATCATTGAGATACAGCCGTGGAAATAAGGCATCGGGGTTTTCCGGTGTCCAGTAATCCTGGTTGATATCCCAGGGTTGCTGCCAGGCGCTGGTAAAAGGAAGGTTGTAACGCGGATCCGGCATCACTTTACGGTTAGCCACGCCCTGGAAGAAAACGGAAACATCAAATCCTTTCCAGGCGAAGCCGGCGTCTATACCATACGAAAACCGCGGATCAGTGCTGCCCAGGTATACGAGGTCGGCATTATCTATTTTATGATCGCCGTTGATGTCTTTATAGCGCAGGTCGCCGGGGCCGGTGTTCTCATGCTGGAAGGCGTGCCGGCTCACTTCATCTGCCGACTGGAAGTAGCCGTCGGATTCGTAGCCAAACAGGGAAGAGTAGGGATACCCGGCAATGCCCTGGTTCCAACCTGGCTGCGGAACCACATCATCATTCTTCAGCACTTTATTCCGGTTATAAAAGAGGTTACCGTTGATATACCAGGTAAAAGGCCCTTTATCGTCGCGCCAGCCTATATTTATTTCCCAGCCCCATGATTTCATTTCACCACGGTGAAAATCAATTGGCCAGGCGCCGTCTGTAGAAGCCGTAAGCACCGGGATCTGCATATCGCGGTTATGCTTGATGAAATAATCGGCTGCCAGGGTGAGCCGGCCCCTGAATAAAGTAGCATCCCAGCCATAGTTATTGGTGGAAATGTTTTCCCAACCCTGGGCCTGGATGATGGGGTTCTTATATACAAAAGGCAACAGGTTGGGTGGAGCATTAAAACTGAAAGTTTGCAGGCGCTCATCATTGGGGATGCTGTTCCAGCTGTTTACATTCCCCAATCTGCCCCATGACCACCTCAGTTTGAACTCATTGAAAAAAGGCAATGCACGGTTGAACCAGGTTTCATTGTTCAGGCGCCACCCGGCAGAGAAAGAAGGAAATACCTGCCACTGATCCCTCCCGGTAAAGGAAGTGCTGTACTGCGATAAGCGCGACCCGATGAGGTTTGCCTCCACCAGGTAACGGTTGTCGTAGTTGTAGCTCATCTTACCAAATATGGATAACAAAGAACCGCTGGCCCTCAGTAACTGCGTGTATACGGGAGCGTTATTGAAGTGATTGGTATTGATTTCCTGTTGGCTGATATTGTAGGAGGCCGCAGTATTTTGCGTGGTATTGTATGCTTCCTGTGTGGCGCCGCCGAGCAGGTGAATATTGTGCTTGTCTTTTTTTACATCATAGTCGGCCAGCAACTGCAGGTTGCCGCCTTTGCTTTCCAGCCGGCTTTTCTGCAACATGTTATTGGGTTGTAACAATGCGGCCGTATCCACGCGGTTCCAGAGGGCAATGGTGTTGCGGCCCAGGTTATCTTGCAACGTATGTTTCTGCGGACTGTAAATCAGTCGTAATGTAAGCCCTTTTGCAATACTGTCGGCCCTCAGGGTAAACACCGCATCTATGTAATTATTTTTCTCGTCGCGCTCGCCGCCATCTTCCAGAATGGCGTATCCGGGTGCGCCGCCATAGGCGTAGTTGCTGGTATTGGGCACAAACACAGGCACATTTCCCGGCCCACGGTAAATCCCTGCCAGCAAGCCTTTGGGGCCTTCCACAGCCTGGGCCGGTGAGAAGGTATTGGTTTGTGCGTACGACAACCGCGTTTCCAGGCTGAAATGTTTATTAAAGCGGTTGTTCATATTCATACGCGCATTCACCCGGTGAGTGCGATCCGGACCAACAGCAAACAGTCCTTGTCTTCCGAAATAGCCCAGCGATGCGGAGAACTGGTTGGAGCTGTCGCCTCCTTTTACAGAGATATTATAGTTTTCAATACCGGTTTTGCTCTTGGTAAGCACCGGCAAAGCATTGTAGTTATAATAGTATTTATAGAAATCCGGGTTTTGATAGTCGATAGCATAATGATTTCCTGATTTCATTAAATCTATTTCCAGGGGATCCCAGGGGGCTGCCTGTCCTGCATTTTCCGCGGCGATGTTTTGCATAGCGGCTGATTGCCAGGAGGGGAGCCGGTTTGGCAGACGTATAGGGGTTTCAAAACCACCGAGAGTGTTGAAGTCTACTTTCAGCTTACCTGGCTTCCCGGTACGGGTGGTTACCAGCACCACGCCGCCTGCGCCACGGGCGCCGTAAATAGAGGCTGCTGCCGCGTCTTTCAGGATAGATACCGATTCAATATCATCCGGGTTCAGTACTGCAAGGGAGCCGGGAACGCCGTCAACGATCACGGGAGTGTTGCTGCCGGAAGAAGAGCCCACGCCCCGCACCTGGATGTTAAATCCTTCACGGCCGGGTTGGCCGTTGCTTCTTGTTACCACCAGGCCGGTGGCGGTGCCCTGTAAAGCCGCCATCACATTGGCTACTGGCCGGCTTCTCAGCCGTACGCCATCTACCTGGGCGATGGCCCCGGTAATATTGGCGCGTTTCTGCAGGCCGTAACCCAGTACTATCAGTTCATTCAGCTTGCGCAGGTCGGGTTGCAGCAGTACGGATATATTCCGCCGGTCTCTCACCGCAATCTCTTTGGTTTCAAAGCCGATCAGGGATACCTGGAGTATAGCCTGCCCGCTGGCCAGGTCTACTTTGAAGCTGCCGTTTTCCGTAGTGGCGGTACCGTTAGTAGTGCCTTTTTCCCGGATAGATACACCGCTCAAAGGTTCCATTCCGTCTGAAACAGACCCGGTAAGGGTCCATTTGTTAGGGTTGGGATCTGTATTGGGCAGAGGTGTTTCATCTGCAGCAATAGCATTGAGGGGGATCACAATGATCTGTCCGTCTTTTATCTCCACTTTATATTTTGCGGGAGGGAAGATCTTTGGCAATACTTCCTGCAGGGAAGAATTATGTACGTGTAAGCTAACGCCCTGGCGTGTTTCCAGTTCCCCGGAGGAAATAGCAAAGGTATATTTGGTTTGTTTTTCTATTTCCCTGATCACTGTTTTCAGGCTGGCGTTTGTAAACTGAAGGGAAACCTTTTTAGGAGGGGCATTAGTATGCTGGGCCATAGCTGCAGCATTGGCCAATACCAGGATAACAATAAAAATAAAATCAGGCACGCGTCCAAACCTGGAATTGGAGATACGCGCCTGTAGCAATAATTGCTGCATAAATAAAAGGTCAGGCGCGTATTTAGTAGATGTCTACCAGGTCGTTTTTATGCGTAATGTTAATTTGAAGGGTTTTTCTCATAATGTCCAGCACTTCATCCAAAGACATATTGGGGAAGGTAGCCAGCAGTTTTTTATCAGCCAGTTGCTGATCGCTGATGGTGATCTGTACATTATAAAAATCTTCGAGGGCTTCCGCTACTTCTGTAAGCGGGGTATCATCAAACGTTAATGTCCGGGTTTTCCACGCCAGGATGTTATTGTTCTTTTTATGGGTACGGGTGTCTATTTCGTGGCCATTACGTTTCAGGGAGGCTTCCACGCCTGGTGTAAGGATCACTTTTTTCTCGGTGCCTTTATAAGCGGCGCTTACTTTCCCGGATTGAACGAACACCTTAACCCCACTGTTGGCGGCTTTTACGTTGAAAGCGGTACCTAACACCTGTACTTCTACTTCGGGGGCATTTACAATGAAGGGGAGGGCGTCGTTTTTAGTAACATCAAAAAAGGCTTCTCCTTTATCTATTTTAATCTGCCTGTTATCTTTTCCAAATCCGCGTGCATAGCGTACCTGGGTATGTGCGTTGAGGTACAGCATAGAGCCGTCCGGTAAACGGAGGCTATCCTGCTGCTGGTTGGTGGCATAAGTCTTATAACCGCCGGGGCCAAGCCAGGTCCAGGTGCCGGCAATCAGCAGCACAGCTGCAGCAGCCCACCAGTACCTGCGGTTCATCCTGATCACGCGGGTATTTTTCTTTTGAGCGGGAGCGGGAAGCGCAGCAGCTACAGGAACCTTATCCAGCATAGTGTCCAATGCCTGCCATTGTCCCTGGGTATCGAAAGCAGAGGCGGCAGGAAGCGGATCGCCGTGCCACATACCTTTCATATCCAGGAAGATATCCAGGTTACCAGCATCCTGTTGAATCCATTCGTTGAGCTGCGCTTTGTGCTGCTCATTGTCCGGATCTTCCAGGTAACGGATCACTATATCTATGTCTGTTTGATTATTCATGGCTTCTTATTAGTAATACAACCGAAGAACATTATACCATTAAGCGATAATAAAAAAAAATTCCGGAGCATCCTACGACTTATTAATAAGGTCTACCCGTAATCGTTTTAAAGCAGTGGTTAAGTGGGCGTATACTGTATTGATAGAGATATTTAATTGTTCTGCGATTTCGGCTGGCGACAAGCCTTTCAGGCGGCTCATTTCAAAAACACGGCGGCATTGGTCGGGTAATTTTTCAAGGGCAGAGCGGTATTGGGCTTCCAGTTCCTTATGTTCCAGCAGGGAATGATTATTTTCTGCCGGCGTAGCGGTTTGCATTTGTTCCTTGGCGTATACTTCTTTCCGTTGCTCTTTTTTTATGCGGTTCAGGCAGGTGTTTACAGTGGCTCTTGCGAGATAATGATTAATAGGGGCTCTTTCATCCAGGTTTTCCGCACCTTTCCACAAGTTGAGGAAAACATCCTGTACCATATCGTTCGCGTCATCCTCATCTTTCACATACCGAACGGCAATATTATACATAGATGGCGCGAACTGTTTAAAAACAGATTCGAACACCTCTTTGTTCCTGCTCCGGATGCCTTTTACTATTTCGTCGTTACTCAATTGCAACATGCTTTTGATCTTTTGTCTTGTTTCCGTAGTGCGAAGATAATTTTTAAAATTACTAATTACGAAAGCAGCTGTTAATAAGCCTTGTAATTCTTTTTTTCACTTTAACATTTCTTTGACTAATGGTAAGTGAATTGTCGGATGTATTGTTTATATACGGTAGCCAACGATGAGGGCATATAACAAAAACCATGCACATTCATCCGGGCCGGGGATATTCAATATAAATATTAACCATTCAAAAAATTGAAGCCATGAAAAAATCAATTGTAGGAACGCTCGCTTTAGCAACAATGGTACTGGGAATGTCGGCTTTCAAAAGTGCAGATGTAGCCGCAGTAAAATCTGTAGACAGCACCGCCGCAATGGTGGATTCAATTGCAACAGACTCCATTGCCAACCTTGATTCAGTAAAAGTTTTCAGTGTAGACTCACTGCAGCGCCTGGATTCTTTAAAAGGATTTGATTCCTTAGCGGTAGACTCTTTAATGGGAACCGATTCTTTACAGAGAGTGGATTCCCTGGCCGGAATTGACTCTGTAATGAGAATCGACTCTTTATCAGGGGTAGATTCTTTACAGCGCCTGGATTCCTTAACCGGGATTGACTCGTTGCAAAGAGTGGATTCTTTAACTGGAATCGACTCTTTACAAAAAGTAGATTCTTTAACCGGAATCGACTCTTTACAGAAGGTAGACTCCCTGCAGGGACATGATTCACTGAAAGTGATGGTCGTAGAAGGCGGTTCTATCACCGGTAAAATCACTCCTGCCGACAGCGCTACTGAAGTAGAGGCAGACAACGGTACTGATAAGCTGAAAGGCGCCATCTCACAGGGTGCATTCACCATTCCGGCTGCCAAAGCAGGAGCTTACACTATTACCATTCTCGGCAAAAGCCCTTACAAAAATGCCGTGATCAAGGATGTAAAAGTAGAAGACGGTAAAGCTACCGACCTGGGCGAAATCAAATTAGAACAATAGTTTTTAATAATGAAATAGCAACCAACAACACAAAATCACACCATAGTGGAAAACCCATTTTGGTTTGATGCAGGGGGACCTCTTACGGTCCCTCTTTTTTTTGCGCGCGGATTTTGTCTGACTCAGGATTATGATGATTATACTGATTTCTCTTTCTGATTGGTTTGTTGGGGAAAGATGGGGGTTGATTTGTGGGGGCTTTTATTTTTGCCGGGAGATGATAAAGGCGGCCTCTACTACCTGGTATAGCTCCGTAAAGCAGGAGAGCACTTTCATTCGCTCAATTGCGGAGCTGCACAGACCGCCAGGGTTTGTAAGAGCCTCGGTGTAAACTGCCGGCAGCAGGTGGTTGGTTTCGCCCGGCCCGAATAGTTCAAAGTAGGTTTTCAGGACTGTTTCCGGGGAATTGTATTCTTCGTCTGTAAGCCGGAGCGGGTTTTGGTCGAAAAATGTGATAGCTAACAAGGATTGTATAAAGCGACTAATAAAGGTTATAATATCAATAACATATGCTGTATTAATATCTATAATATTGTTATTCAGCTAATAAATAATCGTTGAGTATCCTGATGGCAGAAAATTCCTCATTCGTCAAAGTCTTCATAGCTCCAGAGAAACCGTTTTGCGGGAGTTAAAATAGCGTTATGCCAAATTTGTTTATTGTTGCAGGTCCCAATGGGGCTGGCAAAAGCCTTTTTTCAGCAACCTTGACCACCACTAATTTTGAGGTTTTTGATGGGGACAAACAATATGACCAGGCTGAAAGCAGAGTATCCCGAAACAGGTAGTGATGTGTTGGAAAATTATGTCAATGAAGACATTTTTAAAACGGCGAAAGAAAAAGCGATCGATTCGACTTCAATTATGGCTTTTCTGATAGATGTGGCATACTTCACGGATACTTAGGAGTTGCCTATATGTAGTACTCCCGATATAGTCTCCATACTGTCTCCATACTGTCCTCATACACTTTTCATGCACTCTTAATGCACTACCGATACACTATGTCTCGTCAAATATTATTTTTTGCAAATAAAAGTTGCTCACTAATTTAGCGCTTTCAAATATTTATCATACATGCGCACCATCCTCCTCCTCACCATTTCCAATACCTTCATGACCTTTGCCTGGTATGGCCACCTCAAACACCAGGACGTTGCTCTCTGGAAAGTAATCCTCATCAGCTGGGGCATCGCTTTCTTCGAGTATTGCTTCATGGTGCCCGCAAACCGCTACGGCGCCCAGGAAGGGTTTACCGGCTTCCAGCTGAAAACCATCCAGGAGGTGATCACCCTCACCGTTTTCAGCATCTTTGCTGTTACCTTCCTGAAAGAACCCCTCCGGTGGAATTACCTGGTGTCCTTTTTTTTCCTGGTAGGCGCTGTCTATTTTATGTTTAAAAAGTAATGCAAAAATAAAGCAGTAAAAGATATATACTTTAGAATCAATTCATATTACATAAAAATAAATGTAAAACAAGATCAAATTAGAAAAAATCTGTATTATCTTTAGGGATCAGTTTTCAACCAAAAAACAAATTATTGAGGGAAGAAGCTAATATACAGCTGCTGGTGGAAAGGGTAGCATCCCTGGGAGATGAACAGGCTTATAAGGCGCTGTTCCGGATATTTTACAAGCCATTAAGCCAGTTTGCCTTTTCCATTGTAAAATCCTGGGAGTCTGCTGAAGAAATTGCTTCGGATGTATTCCTGAATGTATGGAGGCAGCGGGAACGCCTGCTCCAGGTTGAAAACCTTCGCGTGTACCTTTACGTATCCACCAAAAATATTGCCCTCAATTACCTGAATAAAGCCGCCCGTACCCAACACTTCAGCCTGGATGAACTGGCGGTGGACATCAGTATCAGCTACGCCACACCGGAACAGATCTTCATTTCCGGCGAAATGGTGAAAAGAATAGAAGCCGCTGTGAATGCCCTTCCCCCAAAAAGAAAAATGATCTTTAAGCTTATACGCGAAGATGGTCTTAAATATAAGGAAGTAGCCCAGATCCTCGACATTTCTGTGAATACCATCGATGTGCATATGGCCCAGGCCCTCAAAAAGATCAGCGAAGTGATCAACCTCTCTTTTATCAAAACAAAATAATTTAATTTTTTTTCCTGGTGGAGTAGTAGATTTTCAAGATTTGCTTGTCCTTCTGTATAATCATGCTTTTGTATCATAAACATGGAACAGGAAAGAATATGGCTTTTGATGGGAAGAAAGGTATCGGGCGAAGCCACGATGGAAGAGTTGCGTGAACTGGAAGCATCATTGCAGAAAGATCCGGACCTGAGATATAAATTATCCGTATTAAGCAACTGGCCTCAACCGGCTGCCGGTACGGAATGGGAAACCAAAACGGAACAGGCGCTGGAAAAACACCTGGCCCGGATGGAGGAGGAGTTTCCACAGGAAGAATTGCCCGTTAAAGCCAGGAGAAACTTCCGTAAATGGGTAGCTGTTCTTTCTGTGCTGGTAGTAGTGCTCGGAAGCTATTGCATCTATCTCTTATTAAATAAATACCCGCAAAAGGCCGGTAAAGCAGCGATGGCGGCTATTTACACCCGCGATGGCTCACGTTCAAGGGCACAACTGCCCGATGGAACGGAAGTATGGCTCAATGGCGGCAGCCGTTTAACCTATGATCCTGATATGAACAACCTGGACAGCCGGGAAGTGACCCTGGAAGGAGAAGCGTTTTTTGACGTAGCGAAGAATGCAACCAAACCCTTTTCCATTCATACCTCCAGGATGAACATCAAGGTACTTGGTACTTCTTTTAATGTGAAAGCTTATACCGGTGATAATACCACAGAAGCTACGCTAATCACCGGTGCAGTGGAAGTTACGCTGAATGATGGCATGGAAAGAAATGTGAAACTGGCGCCCAATCAAAAGATCATTTTACAGCACGGACCAAACGATAAACTGACCCAACCCAACCTGGTAGCAGGTTACAAGGTAGAAAATATCCACAATAACACGCAGGACAGTATGGTGGCGGAAACCGCCTGGCACGACAACTACCTGGTGTTCGACAACGATAACTTCGAAGACATTGCGCTGAAAATGGAACGTTGGTATGGTATAAAAATCCATCTCAACGGTAACAAATTAAAAACATACCATTTCACCGCTACTTTTAAAAATGAATCGTTTTCAGAAGTACTGGAAGCGCTGAAGGTTACAACATCATTTCATTGCCGGATAGTAAGCAATGAAGTATTCATTACCCAGTAAAAGGGGAACATTAAAAGAAAATCGATACCACTCAAATAAAAAAGGGCAAATGCTGCAAACATTTACCCCTTTTGTTGAGATCAAACGGCAGCTTCACTTGGCAATGTAGTACTGTCGTAGTTTTATGACCTTTTACAACCATAAATGTATGGAAAAAAATCATACATTATGAATCCTTTTGCGTATAAAAACATAGGGAAAAGTTGTACTGATAATGAAACTGGTGTCCTTTATTATTCTTATTACCTGTTTGCAAATAACAGGAAATGCCTTCGGTCAGCAGGACCGGCGCATTTCCCTTAAAGCAGATTCAGTGCCACTGACACGGCTCCTGAAGATGATCGAAAAGAAAAGCGGTTACCGTTTCGTATATCGCAACGATCTGATTCCGGCAGACAAAAAAATATCGGTGAACGAGAATAATGCTTTGGCAGAAGATATTTTGAAAAAGATACTGAGGAATACCGGTCTCACTTTCAAACAGCTTTCCGCCACACTGGTGGCTATAGCGCCGGAAGACAAAGAGATCAGGAATATCAGTATCAGTGGAACGGTAACCGATGTTTTCGGACATCCTTTACCAGGCGTGAGTTTACGCATTGCAGGTCTTAATAAGGGTACTACTACAGATGAGAATGGTGAATTCCATATGGAGGCGCCTTCTTCAGCAACGTTGATCTGTTCTTTCATTGGTTATGAAGAACACCGGGTGACAGTGAACAACTCATCCCGCCTCAACATCACGCTGAAAGACGATTCCAAAGGACTGAACGAAGTGGTGGTAGTGGCTTATGGCGTGCAAACAAAAAGTTCTTTGACAGGTTCAGCTACTATGGTAAACGCTTCATTGTACGATAAAGCGCCCCGTAGCAGCTTCCAGGAAAGCTTACAAGGCAATGTACCCGGCTTACAATCCACCAATGGTTCCGGCCAGCCCGGTTCCATACCAAGTATTCACATACGCGGCATAGGATCAATTACCGCAGGCAGCTCTCCACTTTATGTGGTAGACGGTACGCCGGTGGTAACAGACAATCTCACCGATTATAATGTGAATTCCCTGGCAGGGATCAACAGCGCAGATATCGCGTCGATCTCTATTTTAAAAGATGCGGCTTCTGCATCGATCTATGGCTCCCGCGCTGCCAACGGCGTGATCCTCATCACCACCAAAACCGGCAGCCCGGGAAAAACAAAGATCAGCGCAACCATACAAAGAGGCAGCAACCAGCTTACCATCCCGCAGGCCAACTATCCGCTCAATACCAGCGAGATGATGGAACTGCTCCGCGAAGGATGGGCGCATAAAGCGGATGGCACAGGCGAAGCAGGTTTTCAACGGGAACTCCGCGCACGTGGTGTAGATACTACCGTAAATACCAACTGGATCGATGTGCTTACCCGCCATGGAAGCTATACACAAGCCAATCTATCTGCCGCAGGCGGAAGTAATAAAACAAAATTTTATGTTTCCGGCGGCTTATACGATTCCAAATCAGCACTGAAAGGAGTGGACTACAAGCGTATGACAGGCAAGCTCAATCTGAGTAACCAGGCTACCAGCCGCCTGTCGTTTGATGTAAACCTTTCGTTATCCTACCAGCGCGCAAACGCTGTTGGAGATGTAGGTTTAATGGCCAACCCGGTACGCTCGCTCGTACGCCTGCAACCCTGGCTGAAAATTTACAACCCGGATGGCAGCTACGATTTCAGTTACAACAATACCTTCAACCCGGTAGCCGTACTGAACGGCGATACCCGCACCGGCACCATTTACGGATTGCTGGGCGGCGCCGGAGCCAAATACGCCTTTACCGATTTTCTTTCGTTTGAAACAAAGATCAGCCTCGACCTGAACTATGCCCGGAGCAACTCATTTTTTGCACCGGGATTTGGAGATGGAAGAAATACCAATGGCTGGGTATCGGTTAACAACAGTCTGTGGAACAACTGGGTATCTACCAATATCCTGCGGTTCAACAGGCGATGGGGCTACCATGGCATCAATACGTTCGCGGGATATGAAGCGCAGAAAACTACCAACAGCGGCAATTCTTCCGCAGCATCAAACCTGCTGCCGGATCTGCAACTGCTGGCGGATGCGTCCAAACCGGAAAGCGTATCCTCTGTATCCAGCGCTAATTCACTTACAGGACTGTTCCTGAATAATAGCTACGACTATAAGCAGAAATACTACCTGACCGCCTCCATCAGGAGAGACGCCTCTTCGAGGTTTGGCCGCATGAAAAGAAGCGCAGTATTCTGGTCTATAGGAACTGCGTGGAATATTTACCGTGAACCATTCCTCCAGGATGTAAATGTCATCAATGAATTAAAGATAAGAGCGAGCTACGGCAGCAACGGAAACCAGGCTATTGATAATTATGCTTCATTGTCGCTTTATAGCCCGGCAAATGATTATGATGGGAAACCGGGGTATGTGCTTACGCAATACCCCAATCCTTTCCTTACATGGGAACAGAACAGGCCATTCAATATAGGACTGGATTTCGCGGTACTAAGAAACCGGTTATCAGGTACCATTGAATATTATAACAGAACCACTTCAAGGTTACTGCTGAATGTACCGGTATCTTCTGCAAATGGTATTACTACTGTTTTCAGGAATAACGGGGAGATGAAAAACAGCGGCTGGGAAATATCCCTTTCCTCCCGCAATATCATCGCAAAAAATGAAAATGAATTCTCATGGCGTACAGATGCCAACATCTCTACGCTGAACAATAAGATCACACGATTGGACAACCCGATCACCAGTCCGCCTTACAAAAGAGAAGTGGGCACCGATTTTTACCAGTTCTTCCTGGTTGGATTTGCAGGCGCAGATCCTCAAACCGGTGAAGCGCTGTGGTATAAGGATGGTTCTAAAACCGCTACTACCAAATCTTATGGCGAAGCGCAACGGTTTAACCAGGGGAGTGCATTACCAAAATTTTATGGAGGCATCACCAACTACTTTAGTTATAAAGGATTTGATCTGAGCTTCCAGTTCTTCTGTAATTGGGGAAATAAAGTATACGATAACTGGGGAACATTCACCGAATCAGACGGCAGCGGCGGATTCGGGGGCGCAGCAAAAATGTCGCGCCTCATTTATGAAAAACGCTGGCAGCACCCGGGTGATATTACGAATGTACCCAAAGTAGTTTTTGGCGGTACCCAATCCGGCCTGAGCAACCAGAGCTCATCCAGGTTCCTCTATGATGGCAGTTTTATCCGCCTGCGCGACCTGATGCTGGCTTACAACCTGCAACAAAACTGGTTGAAGAAAGCCAATATCAACGAAGTAAAAGTATATGTGCGCGGTAATAATTTATGGACGTACGTAAAAGATAAATATCTCACAATGGACCCGGAAGTACCGGTAACAGGCGATTACGATCAGCGTCCACCGGTTTTCAAAACATTCCTGGTAGGATTGGATGTAAATTTTTAAGGTATTCATGCAAAAGAAATATACATACGGGATACTGGTTGTACTGGCTGGCTTCTTCAGCGCCTGCAGCAAGGACTTCCTTGATCAGCGGCCGGATCAGTCAACGGAAACAGGCCGCGCTATTACCGACCTGCCCGGTTTACGGGCAGCTATCAATGGCGTGTATTCCCTGATGCAGAATGAAAATTATTATGGGCGTACTATGCCGCTGTTGCCGGATCTCCGGTCCGACAATGGTTTTATCAGTATCATCAACAGCAACCGGTACCGCAACCAGGACCAATACATTGTAACTGCCAACGACCAGTATACCACTGATTCATGGAACCAGTTATACGCGGTAGTAGCCAATGCCAATATGGTGATCATGAAAGGGCCCCGTATTTCGCTGCTGCCATCGGCGGCCGATAGTACAGAGGCTAAACAGATAGTGGCGGAAGCTTACGCATTACGCGCACTGGTGTTCTTTGATATAGCGCGCATG
>NZ_DATCRD010000104.1:0-9819 GCF_036569185.1 Chitinophaga sp. | reverse complement strand
AATGAGAAGCAGGCTGTAAAGGATCATGTGTACCTGCTGTTTGAGTCGGCTATCGTGGAAAGCCAGCTATACCGGAACCAGTGGCCGGTACAGGAAGCGAAGAAAATGGCGTTGGGACTGCTGTAACGCGGCGCCACATCGCCTCCGGCGATTTTCCGCGGATTTTGTCTGACTCAGGATTATGATGATTAACCTGATTATACTGAGTTATTTTTGGGATTTTAAAGGATTTTCTTCTTTATCTCCCTTAATTATTTCCAGGCAATGTAAAAATAAAACTCAGGTTAATCATCATAATCCTGAGTCAGACAAAACTCCGCATAATATTCGCTTATATCTTCTATTACTTCTATACAAAAAAATAAAATCAGTGTAATCAGCGTAATCATCATAATCCTGAGTCAGACAAAATTCGCGCTTATATCTTCTATTACTTCTATACAAAAAAATAAAATCAGCGTAATCAGCGTAATCATCATAATCCTGAGTCAGACAAAATTCGCGCATCGCCGAAGGCGATCTTTTTTAAAACCTAAAGATAGACAGATCGATCTATCTAATATACTTATCACTTCTAAAATCTTCTATCATGGAAAAAAAATTCCCCCTCCCTCCGTTTACGAAAGAAACCGCCCTGCAGAAAGTGCAGATGGCGGAAGACGCCTGGAACAGCCGCGATCCGCAAAAGGTTTCAATGGTGTATACGCCGGACACCGTATGGCGCAACCGCGACCAGTTTATCAATGGCCGGGAAGAAGTAGTGGCCTTTCTTACAAAGAAATGGCAGAAGGAGCTGGACTACCGCCTCAAAAAAGAGCTTTGGAGCTTTACGGATAACCATATCGCCGTATGCTTTGAATATGAATGGCATGATCATACCGGCAACTGGTTCCGCTCTTACGGTAATGAACTATGGGAGTTTAACGCCGACGGGCTGATGCAACGCAGGCTGGCCGCCATTAATGATGTGCCCATTAAAAGCAGTGAAAGGAAATTCCGGGAACCGGAAGACCTGGTACTGGCCTGTTAAAACATAATAAATGATTATTGTGGTTACCCGGGTAATCACAATAATCTGTTCATGGTGTGAATTTTGTAACTTTGCGGGATGAATAAAACAGAATCACTCCGGGAATTTTATGAACACAAGTTCCAGACTGTACCAGATAAGTTGCAGCAGGATATCGGGCATTTTAATGTATTCCGGCTGGAAGACTGTGTGGTGGACGGCCAATCGACAGTTAGCTACAGTCGCCGCGACTTCTACAAAATAAGCCTGCTGAGAGGCCACAATATTTATCATTATGCAGATAAAACAACCGAAATAAAAGGCAGTACGCTCATCTTTTTTAACCCGCAGGTACCGTATGGCTGGGAGCCACTCTCAGATAACAGCGGCTATTTCTGCATTTTCAGGGAGTCCTTTTTCACCGGGGCCACCCGCGGCAACCTGCACGACCTGCCGATGATGACGCCGGGCGGCATTCCTTCTTACCAGCTAACAAAAGCCCAGGACAAAGAAGTATCACAACTCTTTAAAAAGATGGTGACGGAAATCAATTCGGATTATGTGTACAAATACGACCTGCTGCGCAGTTATCTTATGGAGGTTATTCATTACGCATTAAAGATGCAGCCCTCCGAAACCCTGTACCAGCATGCAGACGCAAAGTCGCGCATCACAGCGGTATTTACCGAACTGCTGGAGCGGCAATTTCCTATTGAGTCGCCGTCGCAGCGTTTTGTAATGCGCTCTGCCAACGACTTTGCCAAACAGCTTTCCGTTCACGTAAACCACCTGAACCGCGCCATCCGCGATACCACGGGAAAAACCACTACTGCCCACATTGCAGAGCGCATCACTGCCGAAGCGATGGCTTTACTAAAGCACACCAACTGGAATGTGGCGGAGATCAGCTATGCCCTGGGATTTGAGGAACCTGCTCATTTCAGTAACTTCTTTAAAAAACAAACCAGTATCACCCCCGGAGCTTTCCGCGTTGTTTGATTTTTGCAATTAATGGTTTGATAGATGTAACAACCGGCTGCTATCCCTGATCTACTTTTGTGAGAACAAAAACACAAAGATCATGGACAACAAAAAAGTATGGTTTGTAACCGGCGCTTCCAAAGGATTAGGCCGTTCCCTCGTAAAACAGTTATTAAGTAAAGGATATAAGGTAGCTGCTACCTCCCGCAGTATCGACGATCTCCGTAAAGTGGCCACAGGCGATAATTTCCTGCCACTTTCCGTGGACCTGACAACAGAAAGCAGCATACAGGCCGCCGTAAAGGAAACCATCAGCCGCTTCGGACGTATAGATGTACTGGTGAACAATGCCGGCTACGGACAGGTAGGCAGTATTGAAGAACTGTCGGATGCCGAATCACGCAGTAACTTTGATGTGAACGTATTCGGGCTGCTGAATGTAACCCGCAGCATACTGCCGTATATGAGGGCGCAGCAATCAGGACAGATCTTTAATATCTCCTCCATTGCCGGTTTTATCGGCACCTTCCCCGGCTTCGGCATCTATTGCGCTACCAAATTTGCAGTAGACGGTTTATCAGAATCACTGGCAACGGAAGTAAAGCCATTTGGTATTTCAGTAACCATCGTGTCTCCCGGTTATTTCAGAACCGACTTCCTTACTTCCGGCTCCCTCGGTTTGCCCGCTAACCAGCTGGCTGCTTACCAGACCGTTCGTGCAGCGCAACAGGCGCACCAGGAAGAGATCAACGGCAATCAACCGGGTGATCCCGAAAAAGCGGTAGCCGCCATCATTGACGTTGCAGCGGAAGAAAACCCACCGCTCCACCTCTTCCTCGGTGAAGACGCATACAACCTTGCCTACCAGAAAATAGCGGCCATAGAAGCCGACCTGGAACAGTGGAAAGAAGTAACGGTAGGTACGGCTATAGCGTAGTGCTTCCGCATCGCCTCCGGCGATTTTAAATTGTCTTGGAGCAGGATTAGGCTGATTATACTGATTAACTGGATTTGATTTTTTTGATTAATAAAAGATTTGGGGAGATATAAGCGCATTCGCTTACATCTCCCCGAATCAAAAAAAACAACATGATCAAATCCAGTTAATCAGTATAATCAGCCTAATCCTGCTCCAAGACAATTTAAAATCGCCGAAGGCGATCACTGGGAAAGCGTTACATTAAAGTCGGCCCCCAACTCCAGTTTGCCTTCCCGTTCCTCATTACTGCCTGGGATTTTCAAACCTTTGATCTTGGTGGTTTTGCCTTTGGTGAGCAGGTCGGTGATATGCTTATCAGTGAGCTTTTTACCAAGTATTTCAAATGGCAGCTTGAAGCCACATGCCGAGAAATTGGCGCAGCCATAAGCGGTATTGCCTTTTTTAAGCGGGTGCGCTTTGCACTTAGGGCATTGCAGTTCTTCTATTACAATTACCTTTTTAGGCTTCGGTTCCTTTTTGGGTTTCTCTTTTTCCTCCGGCACAGGTGGCGGATCGGGCGCAATGGTAATGAATTTGTAGCTGGCGGTTTTTACTTCTTTGGTAAGATCTACCACCATCTGTATCAGTTCATCTTTAAAGGTATCCATGGCATACTCGCCTTTTTCTATAAGACGTAGCTTCCGTTCCCACTGCCCGGTTAATTCGGCGCTTTTAAGCAGTTCTGTTTGTATGGTGTCTATCAGGTCAATGCCGGTTTGTGTGGCATAGATATTTTTCTTTTTCTTCTCGATATATTTCCTGCGGAACAGTGTTTCAATGATATTGGCGCGGGTAGATGGACGGCCAATGCCGTTGTCTTTCAACAGTTCCCTCATTTCTTCATCATCCACCTGTTTGCCTGCCGTTTCCATTGCCCTCAACAAAGTAGCTTCTGTAAAGGCTTTGGGCGGAGAGGTTTTACCCTGGTGGATGCGTGGGGTATGCGGGCCGCTCTCGCCCACCTCAAAATGAGGCAGTATTTTTTCTTCTTCTTCCCCTTCTTTTTTCTCTTTTACATCGTTGGCATATACTTCCTTCCAGCCCGGTTCAATGATCTGTTTACCGGTCACTTTAAAAGGTACCTGCCCTACCTTACCGAGCACGGTAGTATTGGAGATCTTACATTCCGGGTAAAAGGCAGCGATAAAGCGACGGGCTACCAGGTCGTAGATCCGTTTTTCTTCCAGCGGAAGCCCACCGGGATGCTGGCCGGTAGGGATAATGGCATGGTGATCTGTTACCTTCTTATCATCGAAAACGGTTTTCAGCTTCGGGATAGGATTCGCCAGCAGCGGGGCGGTAAGCGCGCTGTAGGGCGTCATATCCTGCAGGATGCCGGCGATTTTCGGGTGCAGGTCTTCCGAGAGGTAAGTGGTATCTACCCTGGGGTAGGTGGTCAGTTTCTTCTCGTAAAGGTTCTGGATATATTTCAACGTATCGTCTGCAGAGAAACCGAATTTTTTATTGGCTTCTACCTGCAGGGCGGTGAGGTCGAACAGGCGCGGGTTCCCTTCTTTCCCATCTTTCTTTTCGAAAGAAGTCACTTCAAACGGGTGCTCTTTGAGATAGGCAAGCCCTTTGGCGGCCTTATCTGGTGTTTTGAGCCGGTCGATAGCCGCGGTGAATTCCGTTTCCCGGTAAATGGTTTTTAATTCCCAGTAGTCTTCCGACACAAAGGCATTGATTTCTTTTTGACGCTGCACGATCATAGCCAGGGTAGGTGTTTGCACCCTTCCGATCGATAACACCACTTTACCCTGTGCAAATTTTTTGGTGAACAGGCGGGTGGCGTTCATCCCCAGGAGCCAGTCGCCTATGGCGCGTGCGCTGCCTGCTGCATAAAGGTTGTTATATTGTTCGGCTGCTTTCAGGTGTTGAAATCCATCGCGGATAGCCTCCACCGTTAGTGACGATATCCACAGCCTTTTAACAGGCGCAGTGCATTTAGCTTTCAGCAGTACCCAACGTTGTATCAGTTCTCCTTCCTGGCCGGCATCCCCGCAGTTGATCACCTCTTCACAGGCCTGTACCAGGGTTTCTATAATTTTAAACTGCTTCTGTACGCCTGAATTCTCAATCAGTTTGATCCCAAAGCTGGGAGGGATCATCGGCAGATCTTCCAGTCGCCAGAACTTCCATTGCTCGTAGTAATCGTGCGGCTCCTTAAGGGTGCAGAAATGTCCGAAAGTCCAGGTAACCTGGTAGCCATTGCCCTCATAGTAGCCCTCTTTGCGTTGGTTCGCACCGATCACTTCTGCAATATCCCTTGCCACACTTGGTTTTTCAGCAATGCAAACTTTCATAATCGATTAAAATTGGGTAACAAAGGTCGGATAAAAAGTTGTAACCGTGCACAATGCTAAGTTACAATCCATGGAAATACCGGGAAAACAAACCCGCCGTTTTTGCCGCTTTTCGCCGGAATCGGTGATGCCTGAAGTGACTTAGTGCATTCACAGTGTATGAGGAGTGTATCACGAGAGTATCAGGAGAGCATGATGACTGTATGACGACTGTATGGTGGCAGTATAAAGAGTACTGCACATACACGACTCCTAAGTACCGGAGAAGTATCCGTGAAGTAACTGTACAATACAACATCTAAAATAATCAAGCACACATTTTAACTTTTAGGGTACGGAAATACCTGTTAATTTAAGGGAGATTTGAAACAGAAAATCCTTTTTCCTTATGCGCTTCGCTACCCTTGTACTATTGTTTGCCTTATCTCTTCCGGCTGCAGCCCAGTACCCTGCTGCCTTTGACGGAAGCTTTGAAAGTAATAGCCCCGGCGGCGGTTTGCCCTATGGTTGGATCAACTGGGGCGGAAATTATTATCTCGAGGTGGATACCAGCGCCAGCTACGAAGGGCACAATGCCTTACGCATTACTCCATTGGGCAAAACGGGCAACCACGATTTCGGCTGCGCCGTTAAACGCATCCCGGTTACGTTTGCCGGGAAAACAATTACGCTCAATGGCTACCTGAAGCTGGATTCAGTTGCCGGTGGTTACGGCGGATTATTCATGCGGGTGGATAACCGCTCCGGCGCGGTATACAAAATGGACAATATGCGGAACCGGAAGCTGCAGGGAACCACCGCCTGGCAAAAGTACAGTATTCACCTTCCCCTGCCCGAGGGCGGCGGTACGGTATACGTTGGCGCCATTAACAGCAGCAGCGGTAAAGTGTGGGCGGATAACCTGGAAGTACTGGTAGATGGGAAACCATTGAAAGATGCGCCACCGCTGCGCGTATTTAAAGCCGACAGTGATCATGCTTTTGATAACGGATCAGGGATAACTATTCCTTCCCTCACCACCCAACAGGAAAAACACCTGGAAGTGCTGGGAAAAGTTTGGGGCTTCCTGAAATACTATCATCCCGCTGTAATGGCCGGGGAATATAACTGGGACTATGAACTGTTCCGCATCTTACCGGAAATATTGAACAGCAGCAGCGAAACAGCCAGGAATGAAGTACTGCTTCGCTGGGTGAACCGGCTCACCGTCCCGGAAGAAGCCCGGCGTGCGCGTAACAGTCAACAAACCATCAAATTCAAACCGGACCTCGACTGGCTCTCAGATGAGAAAACATTAGGCCCGGCATTGTCTGCATCGCTGAAAAAAGTGGAAGCGCTGAATCGTGAGGACTTCAATTACTACCTGGGCATGGAACCTGCCGGTAACCCCGCGTTTAAGAATGAACAGGCCTACAACAATATGCCATACCCCGATGCCGGTTTCCGGCTGCTGGCGCTGTACCGCTACTGGAACATCATACAGTACTGCTTCCCTTATAAGCATCTTATCACGGAAGGCTGGAACAATAAGCTGCCGGAGTTCATTCCCGCTATGGTAAATGCCGCGGATACCGCTGCCTATCAAACTGTACTGCTAAGGCTGATTGCTTCCATCCATGATTCCCATGCAGGCGTATCCAGCCCCAACCTGGTGATCCGTGGCGCAGACAGATTTAAAACACTGCCGCTACGGGTGCGCTTCGCAGAAGAAAAAGCTGTGCTGCTGAAAGTAGCCGATGAAAAATGTGGATTGCGCAAAGGAGATGTTATTACTGCTATCAATAAAGAACCAGTGACTGCAATCGTTAAAAGACTGCTGCCGCTTACTTCCGCTTCCAACTACGCCACACAGCTGAACAGGATAGAGCGCATACTGTTTCAAACGCGCGACAGCTCCCTGCTCCTCGATTATGAAAGGGATGGCGCCACCGGTAGCGTAACCGTGCCCGCAGTAACTTACAAAGAGGCCATGGTGATCTACGATCCGCCGGTTGGGCCCTGGAAAATGATCGGTGAAGATGTGGGCTATGTATACCCGGGCACTTTTAAGAACACACAAATGGATTCCATAAGAGAGGCGTTTAAAAATACAAAAGGGATGGTGATAGATCTGCGTTCTTACCCGGCAGACAACCTGCTGTCATCGCTCGTGCCATACGTACTGCCATCACCTGTACCCTTTGTGAAGTTTACAGTAGGAAGCGTACGGCAACCAGGCCAGTTTGGAATGACAGGTGAAATGAAGGCCGGCTCAAAGAATAAAGACTACTACAAAGGCAAGGTAGTGATCCTGGTAAACGCTACTACCCAAAGCAATGCAGAGTTTATAACCATGGCATTACGATTGGCTCCGCGTGCGGTAGTACTGGGCAGCACTACCGCCGGTGCGGATGGGAATGTATCCTACTTTGCATTGCCCGGCGGCATACAAACACTGATCACCGGTATCGGTGTGTATTATCCTGATGGCAGGGAAACACAGCGCACCGGAATTGGGCCTGATATTGTAATGGAACCAACGGTGAAGGGTATACGTGAAAACAGGGACGAGCTGCTGGATAAGGCCCTGGCCATTATCAGGGAATAAATTATTTGGAGGGCAGGGAGTATTTCTTCGCTGCTTTATTATATTTCTTCAGGTACTTCCGGTCTTTTTTAACACCCACCGCTGTTAGAATACCGGAAGTTTCTGCTTTTACCCAATAGTTAAAAATAAATTTTTCCCGGTCCCGCTCAAAGAACATCCGCGTAGGCCGCTGATGGCTGTTCCTCAGTAAAAGGTTCGCCAGCGAGGTGAACAAACGGGCTTTAAAACCCTGGCGCGTGGAATCTTTTTTATTCAGTACCTGTACGTTCAGCCCGCGATAGTAAAAATTCATGACGCCCAGCGTGGCGTATTTATTCCCCGACCATTGTGAAAAGATGGTATCTGCATAGCCACGTCTTACTTTCACCGCCGCCATGGGAATGGCTACTGCATTGAAATCCTGCAGGTTCATCGGCGCCAGGTAACTCTCTGCGGTAAACCCGGAAAGTGAATCCCCATAAGATTCATGATAGGAAAAACGCCGGATGGGATTCCCCAGCAATCTGCCGCTGGCCTGCACCAACAGGCTGTCGCTGCCGCTGTAGGTATTGCCGAAATGAGTGATCAGCGCGTTGATATCCGTAATAGGTACAGCCGACCATTTATTGGTAGCCTTCGACGATTCATTCACTGTTACGGCCGATTGCCGCACTTCGATGGAATCTACCTGCAAGGCAAATGGAATAGTGTGGATCAATTTCGTAGGCATCCATTTTTCTATGCCGTGCTGAAACGGTATTCGTTTATCCCTGGCCGTAGTAAGCAGCGTATTGTCTACGGTAATTTTCCTGATGGCAATAGTTGTATCACCGGGTTGCTCATGCATATGGATACCACTGATCTGCAGGGCGTCTCCTTTTACGGTAATGTAATCGCGCTGCCAGCGGGCGGTACGGAAGGTTTCTTCGGCCGTAAGATTAGGCGTTACTTCAAAATTGTTCAAATGAAATGTTTGGGTGGCAGGATCCAGTGTAAAGTTATCCGCATGGGCATGAAGCTGTTTATTGCGGTATTGCATGCCACCCTGGCTGATGCTGATATTGTTAACAAATGAGGCCCATTTCAGTTGTTGTCCCTGTTTCCAGGAAAAAGCGGCATCGTTAAACATGCCGGATAGCTGCTGCAGCGTTAGCTCCATCGTATCGGCATGGTGCAGGGCTAATTGCGCATCCTGCCACTTCAGGGCCACGCGGGAGCGTAAGTCCAGGTGGCCGGATGGATCTTTATGCAAGGTACCTTTATGCAGTTGCAGCTGTAGCTGCGGCATTGTAAACTGTGTGCCGGTATGGTGAAAGGCCAGCGACGATAACTCCAGGTTCATACCATCATACTGCAAACGGGGCTGCTTACCGGTATGCATGGTAATCCCGCTGCCGTTCAGCTTCGCCTGTGTTTCCAGGCGGGTGGTGTCTTTTCCTTTAATACCGGTATGCGAAAGGGTAGCCGTAGCTATGGCCAGCTGAGGGATAACCATTTTGCTGAAATCCGTACTGTGAATGTTGGTTTGAATATCGGCAGAAGGAAGGTTTACTTTAGTATAGCCGTTACTGTTATATAATGTTACATCGGCAGCTGTAATGTACGTATGCCCGTTGCCATTAAATTGCACATGGCCTGCAGCAGCATCCATTGCTTTGTTATGATGACTGATGTGATGGAGTGAGCCCGTAGCAGATGCCCAGGTAAAGAAGCGTTGTCGTGTGCGTACATCTTTCAAAGCTATTTTATCTGCCAGGAAACTACTCTGTTCACCTGTTCCCTCACTGTTGAATTGTATGTTGCCAATGTACAGTTGGGCAATACGGATTACCGGCAGATCTTTTGCCGGCCCTTCTTTTTTAACGCCATTGTGATGCGCCTGTATATTCACGGCGCCTATTTTTAGTACATCTACCTGTATATCTTTTGTTTGCTGGAATACGTCCCAGTCGAACACTTCCCAGTAAAGATCCTGTGCGGC
>NZ_DATCRD010000103.1:0-2964 GCF_036569185.1 Chitinophaga sp. | reverse complement strand
TATTTACCGGTTTAATGCAAGACCGGCTCGGGACGGAAGTTGTATGCTTGCTGAAATCCGCAACCCCGCAGGGTTCCATATACAGTTCCGTTATAACGGTCACGGCTATCTGCAACAGATCATCGACAGCAGCAACCGTGTACTGCATGTAACTACAGATGAGCAGGGCCGCATTGAATGCATTCATACCCACAAAGCAGCCACCCGTATTAACCTGGTGCGTTACGCCTATGATGAGGCAGGGAACCTGGCAAGTACCACCAATGCACGGGATGTAAGCAAATACTTTTTTTACAAGGGACATCTACTGGTACGCCTCACCAACCAAACAGGAATGAACTTTTACTGGGAATACGACGGCAAAGGGGAAGATGCCCGTTGTACGCATACCTGGGGAGATGAAGGCGTACTGGAATATCATGCAAAGTATGAGAAAGGAAAAACAATCGTTACTAACGGTCTTGGACATACGACAGTATACTGTTACCACGAAAACCGGCTGATCTATAAAATCATTGATGGTAACGGGGGAACTACTTTACAGCATTATAATATTTACGAAGAATTGGAAGTAGTAATAGATCCTGCCGGTAATACTGAAAAGTATGAGTATGATGCCTATGGAAATAAAATAAAAGAAACCAATGGCAACGGTGAGTCGACCTTATTTTATTTTGATGAGGAACAACGGTTTACGGGCATTAAAACGCCCGGTGGCAGGAAAATGGAGCTAACCTATAACGAAGAAGGACTGGTAGTGAAGAAGAAGAACCTTGAGGGATTGGTAACCCGTTACAGGCATAACGGTCCTTTTGTTACGCAGGTGATCTATAAGAACGGTCGCACCTTTGAACTGGAATATGATGAACAACATAATCTCAGTGCAATCATCTCACCGGAAAAAACAGCACGGCGTTGGAAATATGATGAGCTGGGACAGCTGGTAAAAGAAACTACCGAAACCGGTTACTGGTATGCCTATGAGCACGATGCCGCCGGTAATGTTATCCTGGTGGAGGAAGCGGATGGCAACATACACCAGTTCACTTATGATGCGGCTGATAACCTGGTAAAGGCGGTAAATGGCCATCGCGAGGTAAGTTTTACCTACGGGCCACTGGGCGTGTTAACAGGAAGAAGTCAGCAGGGAGTGAAGGTCCGGTTTAATTACGACAGGGAACTGCAGTTGCGCAGTATCGCCAATGAAGGAGGTGAACTGTACCGGATGGAGCCGGACGCCAATGGAAATATCATCAATGAATGGGGTTTCGATGGCATACATTATCACTATGAACGGGATGGTGCAGGACGCGTGAAAAAAATAGTACGGCCGGATAATCGCTGGACCGTTTGTGAGTACGACGGTATAGGCCAATTGGTAAGAGAAGAATTCAGTGATGGCAGTGTTACTGCATACGGATATAACAAAGATGGTTTGCTGACCGGCGCCTTCAATGAAGACGGGGCAGTGACTATTCAGCGTGATGCTTATGGCCGTACTGTCAGCGAAGTACAGGGCGCTTATGAAGTAACACGCGAATATAATGAATGGGGAGAGCAGGTTTTCCTGGGAAGTAGCCTGGGCGCTGCTCTCCAGCTGGAGCATCATGCCGCTGGGTATGTGGAAAAAATGCAGGCAGCTCATGGACCGGATGGATCCTGGCAGGCGCAGTGGAAACATAACGAAAGCGGGCTGGAAATATTGAGACAGCTCTCCGGTGGAGTGACCGTACAAACGCAGCGCGATAAACAGGGAAGGGTAGTGCGGCAGTCGATCGGGGTACATAACATAGAGCAGCGTCGGATCCGCTATGACTGGGGGAAAAATACAAAGCTGCGCAGTATCGTGAATGAGCTGAGCGGTGCACAGGCGTTATTCTCTTACGATGAATTGGATAACCTGGTGAGTGGCAGTTACAGCCAACGCGGAGGCGGTATGGATATCGTTTACAGGATACCGGATAAGCTGGGGCATCTTTTCAGAACACCCGGCCGCAACGACCGTGTGTATGGTAAAGGCGGCCGCTTGCTGGAATGCCCTGACTATTTCTATTATTACGACGGGGAGGGAAATCTCATCTGTAAAGAATTCCGTCACAACCACCAGGTGGCGGAAGATAAGCAGGCATGGGCCAAAGCCAATAAAGTAGTATTGAAGGGAAGCCGCACTGGCTGGGTATATGAATGGAAGGCAAACGGGTGGCTGGGAAAAGTGATCACTCCTGCCGGGGGAGAAATTGTATTCAGTTATGACCCGCTGGGAAGACGTATTGCGAAAGTGAACAAACGGAAGCAGGAAGTAACCCGCTGGCTCTGGAACGGTAATGTGCCATTGCATGAATGGCGGTACACAGGTGATTATCCGCCACACCTGGAAGCCGTGGCCGACGGGGCATTGCAGATAGAACAGGAGCCGGTAGATAACCTGGTGACCTGGATATTTGAAGAAGGCTCCCTGGCGCCTTGTGCAAAACTTACAACAACAGGGGCGTACAGCATTATTGCAGATCACCTTGGCACACCGGTACATGCTTTTGATACATCGGGAAATAAAGTATGGGAGCGGGAACTGGATTGCTATGGAAAACTACGATACCTGCATGGCGATAAAACATTTTGTAATTATCTTTATCAGGGCCAGTATGAAGATGCAGAAACAGGCCTGAGCTATAACAGGTTCCGCTATTACGATTCGGGCAGTGGAATGTATATTTCCCAGGATCCTATCGGGTTGCTGGGCGGAATGAGATTGTATGGGTATGTACATGACCCCAATAGCTGGATAGATGTGTATGGCCTGGCTGGAGGCGCCGGCGCCGGATCAGGCCGTGGCTGGCTGAACTGGGCCAAGCAATGGCATGATAAACGCGCCGACGAAATATTCGGTAGCGGTAACAAGGGAAGGTCTATCAGCGGGCGTAATTATGATAAATATTATGACGGTAAAGATATTGAGTTCAAATC
>NZ_DATCRD010000102.1:0-58458 GCF_036569185.1 Chitinophaga sp. | reverse complement strand
GATACGTGTCTAACCAGAATAACACGGTCCGCAATTCGGATAACCGCCTCATCTTTGATGTGAAGAACGACTGGCAGCCACGCAAAGGCGTGAACATCCGCCTGTTCTCCAATGTGAACTATACTACTTCTTCCGCCCCGGTAAAAGGCTGGCAGGATATGCTGGCATTCACCAACACCTCGCTGATACAGCCATATACACTGCTGGTAGACCCGGCCACCGGCGAACCGCAGAATGTGCCTTCCAAAAACCAGAAGAAGGAAGACAGGTATGCAGGCTTAACAGGCATGAAACCACTATACTATAATCCTTTGGAAGACCTGGGCCTGGAAACCGGCACCACCAAAGCGTTACAGATCCGGTTGGGCGGTAGCATCAATGTGAGGCTCCTCGAAGGATTGAACGTGGAAGCAGGAGGTACCTGGAGCCGGGGCGATGCACAAAGCAGATCCCTGTACGATAAAACGGCTTACCGGGTGCGGCTCTGGTACGATGATAATACTTCCATCTCCAATGGTTCCAAACATTATATCCCTGATGGCGCCGTAGTGAATGAGGCCAGGAATTTCAACCAGAGCTATATGTTCCGCGCACAGCTCAACTTCAATCGCACCATCGCCAGCAAACACCGCGTGAGCGCTATTGCCGGTAATGAAATCAGCCGGAACACATTCGATAATAACACGCTTCCAACACGCTTTGGGTATAACGATCAGGCAGGTACATTTTCTACTTTTAACTATGCCGATTATAACGCAGGTTCCTATAGTGCCGACATGCTGGGCAGCAATAGGCCCACCGCCAGTATAGGCAGCTATGCGTACCAGGATAACCGTTTTGTTTCCTGGTATGCCAACGGCTCCTATGAATACGACAACCGCTTTATTCTCAGCGGAAGTATCCGGCTGGATCAAACCAACTTCTTTGGTACCGATCCCCGTTACCGCTATAAGCCGCTGTGGTCTGCCGGTGGCACCTACAAACTGGCACAGGAAAAATTCTTTAATGTACCGGTCATCGACCGTCTCGATCTGCGCGCTTCTTATGGTATCAACGGAAATATTTCCCTGAACTCGGGACCTTTCCTGATCATTACCCCTGGCAGTTATTCTAATTATACAGGAGATGTATCTTACAGTATCTCATCTCCTCCCAACAACTCGCTGCGTTGGGAAAAAACAAAAAGTACCAACTTTGGCGTGGATATTTCCCTGCTGAACAGGCGGATCAATGTTACTGCAGATTATTACCTGCGTAACAGCAGTGATCTGTTGGCATCTGATGCAATTGATCCTACACGGGGCTTTAGTTCACTGGTGAAGAATATAGGGCAGGTGCAAAACAAAGGGTATGAAATTTCAGTGAATGCGGATGTATTGCGCAAGCGCAATTTTATATGGAATACCTTCCTCAATTTCAGCTACAATAACAACACCGTTGTTACTTACAATGTGAACTACCAGTATCCTTCCAGTATCACCAACGGCGCTATAAAAAAAGCAGGCGATCCCCTGGATGCCCTGTATAGCTACAGGTTTGCCGGACTGGATAATAACGGTGTGTCGCAGTTCTATACCACTAAAGGAGAAAAAAGCGGTGGCGGTAACGTAGATGTGGGCGACCTGGTTTACAGCGGTACCCTGCGCCCTAAATATGCGATCAGTTTAACCAACTCTTTCCGTGTACAGCACTTCGATTTATCATTTATGTTTATTGCGAAGATGGGGAATGTGTTAAGGAGAGACGCTTTCAGCGGATCCAATATCCTGAATAAACATGTATCAGAAAGATGGAAACAACCGGGAGATGAGGCGCATACTATCTACCCGAAACTCAGCAGCTGGAATATGGATATGTTTTATTTCCCTTATTCGGATATACTCATAGAAAGCGCCAATTACCTGAAGCTGCGCGATGTAACCTTAACCTACGATATCAATCCCCACCTGCTGAAACGTATCGGCTTCACCAGTACCCGCATTTATTTCCAGACAAGGAACCTGTTCCTGATCACCGCCAACAGCGATCATCGCGATCCTGAAACATCAGAGCTGAACCTGTCCGGCGGTACCGGGGCATTTACAGAACAGGGCTTCTCTTCCCTGTCGCTGCGACCGGAATTTTATGTAGGGTTATCATTCAGTCTTTAACAATTAACACGGCGATCATGAAACAGCGTATACTCATACTCGTTATCATCATAGCAGGAAGTATCAGTTCCTGCCAGAAATTCCTGGATGTAAAGCCCAAAGGAAAACTAATCCCTTCGGAGGTAGCGGATTTTGACCACCTGCTGGATAACAGCAACATTGCGCAGTGGGTGTTTATCGATAACAACACTGGTTGTAATCTTGGTTATTTAACAGATAACCTGTCGCTTTCCGAGGGAATAGGAAATATCAATTACAAGGCCAATAACCATCCTAACATCGACCGTTACTGGGCCTATGTTTTCAGACAACCTTATAAAAATCCGGCCACATCGGACTATTTCTGGGATTGGGGCACTTACCGGTCTATGGCTTATTTTAACAACGTGATAGATGGGGTGCGTGCCATTCCCAATCTCAGTGCAGAAAACCAGCAATACGCAAAGGCAGTAGTGGCGCAGGCGCTGGTAAACAGGGCATGGTCGTATTTTATCACCACACTGGTATATGGGCCGGTGTATAAGCCCGGTACACCCAACGATACCAAAACGATTCCCTATGTCACCAGCGCTGATATAGGCGCCCCGTTGCCTGACCTGTCTACCCAGCAGCAGGCTTTTGCACTGGTGGCCAACGACGTGCTCACCGCTTTGCCGGATATACCGGAAGTAACCAACTGGCCATCCCGTCCCAATAAAGCGGCAGCGCAGGCTTTGCTGGCCTACTATCACCTGTTTACACAGAAATACGACAGCGTAGTGTATTACGCCAATCTTGCCTGGACCGCTGCCAGTAAAGGAGGAACCGACAAACTGATCTACGACTATAACACTTTTTCATGGACGGATCCCACCAACCTTATCAACAGCACCATTAAAGGGCCGGATAATTTCCTGAGTGCGGCCAACAGTCGTGAGAACCTGTTTTACCGGAACCTTGATGCCGGCGCAGGCAGGTCTTCTTCCAGTTATCCTTCCGATGAGGTGATTGCGTTGTATGACCAGGCCAATGACCTGCGGTTCAAATATTTCTTTTTAACAGCACCCGGTTATAAGACTACTTATAATAACGTTGTTTATGACGACGGTAACCGGATCCAGTATTATCGCGGCGCCAAAACAAACATGACTGCAGGCTTTACTTACCCCGAACTGCTGCTGATGCGCGCAGAAGGATATGCCCGCACCAACCAGCTGTCTGCCGCCATCGACGACCTGAATACGTTGCGCCGTTACCGTTATAAAACAGGTACGCCCGCGTTGCCGGTAGGTTCCCAGGATGAAGTGATCAGGCAGGTGCTGGAAGAGAGAAGAAGGGAGCTGCCGCTCGGATCGTTCAAGCGTTTCCTGGATCTGAAAAGACTTTGTCTTGAAACCGGCAAGCCCTGGAGCAAGCAGAAGATACAGCATAAAATAGGAGCGGAAATACACGAAGGAACGGTAGACTCAAAAGATTTTATTTTAACCATCTCCAACGTGATATTGAAGTTTAACCCGCAATGGAATATACCGCTGGATGGAAGACCATTTTAAATCATAAATCAACATCAATATGAAACACATCTTAGTATCAATGCTGACTTTATTCCCTGCCGCTCTCATGGCCCAGGACGGAGCCTATGTACTGAAAGGAAAAATAGGGGCGCTGGATGCACCCGCCAAACTGTTCCTGACTTACCGGGCCGACGGAACCACCGTAAGGGATTCCGCTGAATTGAAACAGGGCGTATTTGAATTTAAGGGCAAAGTGGGCGATCCTGTAAAAGCTACGCTGATATTGCGCCACGGGCCGCCCACCAATATAATGTCGTATAAGTCGGATATGCTGGCTGTATATCTTGAAAAGGGCACCATTGTGCTCAGTGGTAAAGACTCCGTGTATAATGCTACTATAAAAGGCTCCCGGCTCAACGATGATCAGCAGCGCCTGCAGGCGAAGCTGCAACCGGCCACCGCGCAGCGGGACCAGCTGATGGAAGATTACATTGCCGCCAGCAATGAAACCCGTAAGTCGCCTGAATTTAAAAAATCCTACGAGGAAAAAAGTAAGGCCATCCGTGAAGAAGAGAAAAAGATTTACCAGGCATTCATCAGAGAAAATCCCAAATCCCTGGTAAGTATTGATGCCCTGCAAAGCAGTGCGGGCTCTATTCCTGATAACCCTGCAGAGCTGGAAACAGTATTTAATACACTCTCGGCATCTGTAAAGGAAAGCAAAAAAGGGAAGGAGCTGGCGGCACTGATCAATGGCTGGAAGCAAACAGCTGTTGGCGCCACTGCTCCTGTGTTCACACAAAATGATACACTTGGCAAGCCCGTGAACCTTACTGATTTCAGGGGCAAGTATGTACTGGTGGATTTCTGGGCAAGCTGGTGTGGTCCCTGCCGTGCGGAAAACCCGCATGTGGTGGCCGCCTTTAACAAGTATAAAGACCGGTCTTTCACCATCCTGGGCGTATCACTCGATCAGGCGAACGGGCATGATGCCTGGCTGAAAGCGATCCATACTGATCAGCTCACCTGGACGCATGTATCAGACCTGAAATACTGGGAAAATGAAGTGGCGAAATTGTATAGCGTGCGTGCGGTACCACAGAATTTCCTGCTGGATCCCAATGGGAAAATTATAGCGAAGAATTTACGTGGGGAAGAGCTGGACAAAAAGCTGGCGGAAATATTGACACATTAATTTGCCTTCATCTGCTGCTTGTTAAGAGGGTGTATCGGATATGATACACTCTCTTTTTATTTAGATACACCGATGATGGTCATGGTTTACGCAATTCCAAAGCTTTCACTTTAGCCCCTTATTTGATTTTTTCGAAGTCGTAATGTCCTTTGATATATTTGTTGAGATAGATGCCCTTTGAGCCGGACGACTTCATGGCCAGGTAAACGGTTTCAGGCACATCTTTATAATCATATACCATTCCTGATACAAATATGATCCGGAGCGTACGCTTATCAGCGTCATAAATCATATGGGCAACCACAGAAGAGGGCATACCTGCGCCGGATCAATTATCATACCGTGCGAGGTTATATTGACTGTTTCGGGGAAATGTTTCCATACTTATTTGTGGTGTGGAATTTGTAATGTACCCCCGTTTAACTCTGGCAATAGTTTGCTGTTCACTTGTAAAAAGGGGCCTGCCGGAATCATAACTGGCAGGCCCCTTCTTCTTTATGATCATCCTTCGTTTTTCTTATCCCTGAACGCCTTGGGTGTTTGCTGTGTGCGGGCCTTAAATACCGTAGAAAAATAAGCAGGGGAAGAAAAGCCGCATTCATAGGCTATTTCGGCAATTGATAGTTTGGAGTTCACCAGCAGGTACCTGCCTTTTTTCACCCGCGCTTCCAGGATATAGTCGTTTACGTTACAGTTCAGCAGCAACTTCACTTTACGATATAGCTGCATCTTTGAAATGGCCAGTTCCTGGCAGATGTCTTCTACACCGAAATGATCGTTGCCCAGGTTCTTTTCCACAATGGCCGTGAAATCATTTACAAACCTGCGGTCAGGCTTGCTGGATTGTGCGCTGTATACCCTGGTTTCCGGCTCTGCGATGTAGTGGTCTTTCAATAAAGCCCGGTTATTAAGCATGCTGCTGATACTTTCTGCCAGGTATTTCAGGTGGAAAGGTTTACTGATATAGGCGTCTGCGTTATGCTGCATACCCTTTATCCGTTGTTCCTCGCTGCTGTTGGCGCTGAGCAGGATCACAGGGATATGCGAGGTACGGATATCCTTTTTTAATGTTTGCAGTACCTGGATACCATCTATACCCGGCATCATAATATCACACAGGATAAGGTCGGGTATATGTTCAAAGGCCAGCCGCAGCCCTTCTTCTCCGTTGCTTGCATGAAACACTTCATATTGGCCGCTGAGGAAATCAGCGAGGAAATGATTCAGGTCAGGATGATCTTCAATCAGCAGTACCGAATGCGGGTGCGACTGTGTGGCTGTAGATAATTCTTCTGCAGGTATATCGTCCGGTTCTTCGTCTGTATAATTATGCAGGGAATGATTGATCACGCTCATATGCTCATCTTCCTGTTGTATTTCTTCCGGCGCAAAAGGGGCAGCAGTACCGGGTAAGGTAATACTGAAAGTAGTGCCGGCGCCCTTGCTGCTTTTTACGCTGATGCTGCCATGATGAAGGGAAATAATTTCCCGGGTCAGTGCCAGCCCTATACCGGTACCTTTATGCTCATTGTTCCGGCTCTGGTAAAATAGTTCAAAGGCATGCGCCAGCGTATTTTCATCCATGCCGCTGCCATCGTCTTCAATACGGATCACCGCTTCCTGCCCGGCGCCCGGCTGTTCAAGATAGATATGCACCTTTCCATAATCGCTGGTAAATTTAAATGCATTGGACAGCAGGTTATACAACACCCGGTCAAACAGGTGCTGGTCGAACCATGCCTTAATCCCCGGTTGCCGGGTGATGAGCCGGAAGTCGATATGTTTTTTTACGGCTATGCCTTTATAGGCTTCCATGATCTCCAGCATAAAGGCCGGCAGGTCGTTTTCAGCCACTTTCAGTTGCAGCTTCCCGCTCTCAATCCGCCGGAACTCCAGCAGCTGGTTCACCAGCCGCATCAGGTGCGTCACATTCCTGCGCATCAGTTCCAGCTGTTGTTTCTGAATGGAGGAAAGCTGTCTGCTCCCCATCAGGTTTTCCAGGGGCGCCTGTATCAGTGTAAGCGGTGTACGGAACTCGTGGGAAAGATTGGTGAAGAAAGTAAACTTGGCCTCTGTGGCTTCCTGGGCCCTGGCGGTCATTTCCACCAGTTGGTCCCGTTGCTGCAGGATCTCATCCCGTTGTTGTTTCAGTTGCCGGTTGATGCGCCTGTTGGTACGTAAAATAAAGAACAGCACAATACCCAGCAGGAAAGCAATGCCCAATGTGGTTACCACTATGCGCAACAGGTGTTGCTGATCCTGGTACAGGGAGCGTTGTTCCTGCAGCAACGATTGCTGCTGTTCTATTTCCTG
This sequence comes from Chitinophaga sp., assembly GCF_036569185.1. Lineage (GTDB taxonomy): Bacteria > Bacteroidota > Bacteroidia > Chitinophagales > Chitinophagaceae > Chitinophaga. The sequence continues at coordinate 51,307 of NZ_DATCRD010000102.1, read as the reverse complement.
GTGCTGGGCCTGTATCTTATCTATCTGCAACCGCATCAGCTTTACATTGCTGCTGTCTATCAGTACGGTTTGCAACAGGGTATTACGCGGCACCTTTTTGCCGGAGAGGATATCGGCGGCCATGCTGATGGCCTCTTTGCCGCCACTGGGATACAGCAGCGAGGCGCTGAGGATATCGCGGGATACAAGGTCTATGCCGGCATCGGGGTAAGGTGAAGCGTCTACGCCGATGAAGCGGGTACGCAGGTTGCCTTTTTCCCGGCAATAACGGTACATGCTATACGCCATTACGTCGTTCTGCGCAAAAATGATATCGGCCTGTTGTACCGCAGAATCGTTATATGCAGCAGCTTCCCGGGTTTTGTCGGCCACCCAGCTGCCTTCCAGTGTGGCTATCACTTTCAGGCCAGGGTAACGCAGCAGCGCGTCATGAAAGCCCTGGTGCCGTTCCACCGTGGGGGACGAGCCCCTTAATCCTGTTACTTCTATGATCCGGCCGTGGCCATTCAATTGTGCCGCTATATATTCTGCGGCCAGTTTACCGATGTTGTAATTATCGCCCCCGATGTAAGCCGTAAAGGAATCGGTGGCGGCCTTACGGTCCAGGATGATCACCGGGATGCCCTGTCCATAGGCGGTGGCAATTACCGGGGCCAACGGAGCTGCCTCATTGGGCGACACTACCAGGATATCAATTTTCCCTGCCAGCAGTTCCCGGATCTGCTGCACCTGCCGCTTACTGTCACTTTCTGCATCGCGATACAATAACTGCATCTCCGGATGATAAAAAAGTTCCCGCTTCATTTCCGTAAGCATGTTCCGGCGCCAGTCGTCGTTACCGGTACACTGGGAAAACCCGATCCGGTACTTTGGCCCTGTTTCCGGACGGCATCCTGCAATATATACTAACAGGGGAAGACATATTAAATAGAGATATCGAACTGGCAATTTTGGTTTTATTTCTAAAAACAATGATACAAAATTGAAAGAGATCTGGTAGTAATATATCTATGATGATATATAAATTGTTATTTATCAATATTATAAATCAAGTTATACAGGTTGTTATAATTTTGAAATAAACTGGTGTGATACAATAACGGCAGCCTTTTTCAAAGAAGTAGGTTTGACATATCGATCAAACTATTTCTACGTTATGAACAACAACATTGTTTTCTTCTGGGCCTTTGTAGTAGCGCTTGGCGGTTTTCTTTTCGGTTTTGATACGGCTGTGATCTCCGGTGCGGAACAGCATATTCAGCAATACTGGCATTTAACGGAAGTGCAGCATGGTTTTACGGTGTCCATCGCCTTAATAGGAACAGTGTTTGGCGCGCTGGGAGGCAGTACCCCATCAGATAAACTGGGCCGCCGCGCCACTTTATTACTGGTGGCTTTAATATACCTGGTATCAGCAATTGGTACGGCCATGGCCACTAACTGGTATTTTTTCCTGGTATGCCGTTTCATTGGCGGACTGGGTGTTGGCGCTTCTTCAGTAACGGCCCCGGTATATATTTCAGAAGTTTCTCCCGCATCTTATCGTGGCCGAATGGTCGCTTTATTCCAGTTTAACGTGGTTTTTGGTATTCTGATCTCCTATTTGTCGAACTACTTTATTGGCGGATATGGGGGTGAAAACTCCTGGCGCCTCATGCTGGGCATCCAGGCTATTCCTGCGGCCTTGTTCCTGGTATTGCTCCGCTGGGTGCCTGAAAGCCCGCGCTGGTTACTGCTGCGCGGGAAAAAAGAGGCGGCTGCCATCAAAACCCTGCAGATCATCAATCCTGCCGGTTATGAAGAAGATATCAATACCATCCGCCAGTCGCGGCACCAAAGTATTGGTGCGCCAAAGGAACGGCTGTTCGCCCGCAAATACCGCACACCGGTGTTGCTGGCGGTATTGTTCGCGGTTTTTAACCAGGTATCGGGTATTAACGCCATTATTTATTATGCCCCCCGCATTTTTGAGATGTCAGGTTTAGGTACCGCTTCGTCCCTGCTTTCTACCGTGGGGCTCGGCATCGTGAATTTCATTTTTACGTTAACGGCTATACGGTTTATTGACCGTATCGGCCGCCGGCAGCTGATGCTGATAGGTACCATAGGGCTGATTGCCACGCTGGGGCTCACCGCCATCTCCTTTTACACGCATACCGGCGGTATAGCGGTGATCTCTTACCTGCTTATCTACATTGCCTTCTTCGCTTTCTCGCAGGGCGCCGTGATATGGGTCTTTATCTCAGAGATATTTCCAAACGCGGTACGGGCCAAAGGTCAGACGTTGGGCAGTTTCACCCACTGGATCATGGCGGCCATCATTGCTTTTACCTTTCCCTGGCTGGCCAGCCACATCGGCGGCGGCCACATTTTCGCCTTTTTCTGCGGCATGATGGTATTGCAACTGCTTTTTGTATGGCGCCTGATGCCGGAAACAAAAGGGCAAACACTGGAAGAAATTGAAATGACAATGGTAGTGCATTAAAAATACAGCTTATGATAAACAAGTATAACATTGCCTGCCTCGGGGAAATACTGTGGGACATTTTACCAGACCGGGAACTGCCGGGCGGCGCTCCTATGAATGTAGCGTACCATCTGCAGAAACTGTCGCAGCAAGTGGCCATGGTATCGGCTACGGGAACAGATGATCATGGCCGGCGGTTATTGCAGCTCATGCATAATATGCAGCTTTCTAACGCTTACGTACAAACGAATACCACCTATGCCACCGGTAAAGTAAATGCCTGGATGGATACGCACAACGATATGCAGTATGATATCCTGTACCCGGTAGCCTGGGATCATATTGCCTGGAATGATTCCCTGGAAAACCTGTTATCAGGAGATGACCTGCAGTATATTGTTTTTGGCAGTTTGATGGCCCGGCACGAAGTATCCCGCAATACACTCCGGAAAGCGTTGCAGTCGCCCGCCATAAAAGTGCTGGACATTAACCTGCGCGCACCCTGGTATTCGCAGGAAACGCTGGAGTGGCTTATGAGCAGCTGCCAGCTGCTGAAACTGAACATTGCCGAACTGGAGCTGATCAGCGCCTGGTACGGCAGCTGGTCTACCCATGAAGAACAAATACAGGCATTATCCTCCCGCTTTAACATTCCAACAATAGTAGTTACCCTGGGCAGCAAAGGCTGCATGGGATATATAGACGGGGCTTTTTATTACCAGGAAGGGCAGCCGGTGAAAGTAGCAGATACCATTGGCAGCGGAGATGCGTTCCTGGCAGGCTTTCTTGTAAGCAGGCTGCAGCAGCGCTCTCCCGCCTGGAGCCTGGCCTATGCCAATGCGCTCGGCGCACTGGTAGCATCCCGCCACGGCGGCTGCCCGGCATATGATCCGGCCGATATATACAGCATGATGAAAGTACCACAGCATACTTAGCCAATTATTACATTTCCACACCACCATTTCACAAATTCCATTTATGAAAAAATTGTTTTACTTATTACCGATGTTGCTGTTCGGCCTCTTCGCCATGGCACAGCAACGTAACATTACCGGTACCGTTATCAGTAAACAAAGCAGAACGCCATTGCCCGGGGTTACCATACAGGCGGGCAACAGGAACACCATTACCAATGGCAGCGGGCAATTCACCTTGCCGGCTGCTGTTGGGGAAATACTTAACTTCTCCTACATCGGTATGAAGCCAATGTCGCTGAAAGCAACGGAAGGCAATATGTCGGTAGAAATGGAAGAAAACGCCACGGATCTGAACCAGGTGATTGTAACCGGTTACCAGACACAGAAAAAGGCAGACCTTACCGGCGCCGTATCCGTAGTGAACGTAAGTGAAATAAAAGACATCCCGCTTGGCAACCCGGTGAAAGCCCTGCAGGGTCGCGTTCCCGGCGTGTTCATCACTACCAACGGCGATCCCAACAGCAATGCCACTGTACGTATCCGCGGTATTGGTACCCTGGGCAATAACGACCCGCTTTATGTAATTGATGGTATCCCTACCAAAAGAGGATTGCAGGAACTGAACCAGAACGATATTGAATCCATCCAGGTATTGAAAGATGCCTCTGCCGCTACGATCTACGGCTCCCGTGCGGCTAACGGCGTTATCATTGTTACCACCAAAAGAGCGAAGAAAGGCTACAGCCGCATCACCGCAGATGTATCCGCTTCCCTGCAGGATTACAGTACCAAGTTGAAAACGCTGAATACAGATGGGCGAGGCCGCGCCTATTGGCAGGCTGCCGTAAATGATCATGCCAACCCGAATAATAACCAGATCTACCAGTACGACTGGAACGGCGATTACAACAACCCGGTGCTGAATAAAATTATACTGCCGGAATTTATCGACGCGGCCAAAACCATGAAGCCGGCGGATACTTACTGGTACGACCAGATTGCACAAACTTCCCTGCTGCAAACCTATAACGTATCTATTGCCAATGGCAACGAAAGAGGTAATTCCTATTTCTCCGTGGGCATGTATAACAACAAAGGCATTGTAAAAGAAACACAGCAAAGGAAAATAACCGCCCGCTTTAATACGGACTATTCCTTTTTTAAAGGCCGGCTGAAGATCGGCGAAAACCTTTCTGCCACTTACATCAGGGACGCATTGGTGCCGGCCGGCGATATACTTTTCGCTGCATTGGTGCAACAACCTGTGGTGCCGGTACATACTGTTGACGGCGGTTGGGGCGGCCCTGCTCCCGGTATGACCGACAGGCAGAATCCCGTTAGGCTCATTGAAGATAACCGGCAGAACAAAAGCAATTTTCTTCGTTTATTCGGTAACGTATATGCGGATGTGGAAATCATTCCTAACCTCCACTTCAAAAGCAGCTATGGAGTAGATTATAATGGCACCTACCAGCGTACGCTGCGTAAATCCTATACTTCCGGGTTCTTGTCTGATCCTTCCAATTTCTCCCAAACATCGCAGGACTATAATGGTAACTGGGTATGGCAAAATACGCTTACTTATAACGTAGCACTGCAGAAGCACAGGTTCGATTTTCTTCTGGGAGAAGAACAGATTAAATATATGGCGCAGAATTTTTACGCCAGCCGCCAGGGATACGCCCTGGAAAATATTGATTACGCCTACCTGAATGCAGGATCTTCCAATAAAGATAACGGTGGTACCGGTAGCGGCTATACGTTATTATCTTATTTCGGGAAAGCCAACTATTCTTATGATAACAAATACCTCGCATCGGTAACCCTTCGGCGTGATGGTTCTTCCCGCTTTGGAAAGGAGAACCGTTTCGGGATGTTCCCCGCAGTATCGCTGGGATGGCGCGTAAGCGAAGAGAACTTCCTGAAAGAGAACCTGCCTTTCCTGTCGGATCTGAAACTCCGCTATGGCTGGGGTAAATCAGGTAACCAGGAAATTGCGAACAACGCTACGTATACGTTATATTCTGCTATTTACGGCATAGATCCGACCTGGGACTTCGACAGCGGCAGCGCATACGACCTGGGCGGGGCTGGCTCGGGACAGTTACCGTCCGGCTATACCCTCATCCAGCAGGGCAACCCTGCATTGAAATGGGAAAGCACAATGGAATCCAACGCGGGTATAGACTTTGGCCTGTTCAATAATCACTTTACCGGTTCCATAGATTATTTTGTTAAGAAAACATCCGATATCCTTATCAGCCCGGCTTATCTCGCTGTAATCGGTGAAGGCGGTACTAAATTCGTGAATGGCGCCTCCATGCAGAACAAAGGACTGGAAGTATTATTGTCGTACAACGGCAACATCGCACCCGGACTGGCCCTCACCGTTACCGGTAACATAGCCACCTACCGCAATAAGATCACTAAACTGCCGGAAGAAGTGCTCACTTCCTATCCCGGCAACGGGCAGGATAAAACCATCCTGGGGCGTTCTATTAATTCCACTTTCGGATACGTGGCAGATGGCTTGTTCCGCTCACAGAAAGAGGTGGATGAGTATGCAGCCCAGATAGGGAAAGGCGTGGGCCGTATCCGTTATAAAGACCTGAACGGCGATAAAGTGATTGATGATAAAGACCGCGACTACATCGGGAAAGGGGATCCGGATTTTACCTACGGACTGAACGTAACACTGGAGTATAAGCACTTTGATCTTACCTTCTTCCTCCAGGGAATACAAGGCATACAGGTATATAATACTTACAAAACGTACACTGATTTTGCTTCCATATGGCCGGGAACTAATTGGGGCGCACGCACGCTGGACGCATGGACGCCGCAAAATCCAAACGCTTCCATTCCTGCGCTCACACTGGTAGACCGTAATAACGAGAACCGTACCTCTACTTATTTCCTGGAATCAGGTTCTTATCTCAAACTGAGGAACCTGCAGTTGGGATACAGCTTCCAGCACCTGTTCAGCAAGCGTTTACAAACAGCAAGGGTATACCTGCAGGGCAGTAACCTGCTCACCTTTAAGAACAAAAGCTTTACCGCCACCGATCCCGAGAATCCCAATAATGCGTATCCCATTCCGGTGATAGGCACTATTGGCTTCAACCTGTCTTTTTAAATACTTAACACTGCCATCATGAAGCACATAAAATATATACTTTTACTCAGCTGCCTGTTGCTCGGCGCATGCAGCAAATTCCTGGACCAGGAGCCGCAGGGCGTTATTTCCGGTGATGACCTGAATTCGCCGGCCAACCTGGAAAAAATGGTGACCGCCGCCTATGCATCGCTGGGCAATGATCACTATACGGCTCCATACTCCAGCATGTGGCCCTATGGCAATATCCGCAGCGGCGACGCTTACAAAGGCGGCGATGGCGCCGGTGACATCAGCGACTTTCACTTTTATGAAACCTTTTCCCTGAACAGGATCGACAATGGCTCTTCCGATTTGCTGTGGTTCCGCCTGTATGTATGCATAGGCCGTGTAAATGATGCCCTGGGCCGTTTGAACAAGGCCACTGAAAATAGTTTCCCGGAAAAGGCAGTGCGGCAGGCGGAAATGAGGTTCCTGAGAGGGCATTATTATTTCCTGTTGAAAACATTGTTCAAATACGTTCCTTACATCGATGAAAATGCGCCAAAGGAATCCTACGATACCATTTCCAACCGTACTTATTCCAACCTGGAGCTATGGACAAAGATCGCAGATGATTTCACTTTTGCCGCTTCCCATCTCCCCGATGTACAACCGCAGGTAGGAAGAGCCAATAAATTTGCAGCAAAGGCTTACCTGGCTAAAACACTGTTATACGAAGCCTATAAGCAGGATGAAAATAATAATGTAACAGCTATCGATGCCACATTGCTGCAACAGGTAAATTCATTGTGCGATGAAGTGATCAGCTCCGGTAAATACCAGCTGGCAATTGATTACGCCAACAACTTCCTGTCGAAAAGTGAAAACGGCCCGGAATCCGTTTTTGCTATCCAGTATTCAAAAGATGATGGAACGCCCAAAGGTCGCCTCGACTACGGCCATGCGCTGGATTATCCTATGAACCAGGACTATGGCTGTTGCGGGTTCCATTCACCCAGCAGCAACCTGGTGAATGCTTTTCAGACAGGTACTAACGGGCTGCCACTGTTTGAAACGTTCAACAATGCAAACATCTCCACGGAAGCGGATTTTCATACCCACACTTTTGATCCGCGGTTAGATCATACCGTGGCTATTCCCGGGCATCCGTATAAGTATGATCCTGCGTTTATTTACCAGCGGGCCTGGGCCCGCGCTCCTGAAGTATATGGCAGCTATCTTAGTTTGAAAGAAGCGGTATTACCTGGCGATGCTACGTTTCAGAAGGTGCCGCCTTTTATGTCGAGCTCCAAGAACTGGGAAATTATCCGTTATGCAGATGTGCTGTTATTTAAGGCAGAAGCATTGATAGAACTGGACCGCGCTGCGGAAGCATTGCCGCTCATTAACCAGGTGAGAACGAGAGCCGCGGCCAGCACGGGTTTATTAAAGCTGGCAAATGGTACATCCACATCCAGTTATAAAATGAACACTTATCAACCGGGCGTAAACTGCACCTGGACCACCGACTTTGCCCGCCAGGCCCTGCGCTGGGAACGCCGCCTGGAATTTGCCATGGAGGGTTCCCGCTTCTTCGACCTGGTGCGCTGGGGTATTGCAGCTGAATATCTCAATGCTTATTTTGCCGTGGAAAAAACACGCCGGGCTCACCTGAATGACGCGTCCTTTAAAAAAGGCAGGGACGAATACCTGCCCATACCATTAAACCAGATTAATTACAGCAAAGGGTTATATAAACAAAACGCCGGCTGGTAAAAACAAAATATCATTGTTATGAAGAAGCAACTTTTTTCCATATTGCTGGCAGGATTATTACCCGCATGGCTATACGCACAGGACAATGCCACGCCCACCCCGCAGTGGAGGCCGGTGTATCACTTTACTGCGGCTAAGAACTGGCTGAATGATCCCAATGGGTTAATTTACCTGGACGGCGTATATCATTTGTATTACCAGCATAACCCATTTGAAAATAAATGGGGACATATGAGCTGGGGCCATGCCACCAGTAAAGATCTGCTGCATTGGAACCACTTGCCGGTGGCTATCCCGGAGATAGAAACAAAAGATACCACCACCTGGATATTTTCTGGCTCAGCTGTATTGGATAAACACAACAGCAGCGGTTTTGGTAAGGATGGGAAAGCTCCTGTGGTGGCCATTTATACCGCCGATCAGCCAAAGCAGCAAAAGGAATCGCAGTTTATTGCATACAGCAACGATGGCGGCTTAACCTACACCAATTATGCAGGCAACCCGGTAGTGGATATCAATAAAAAAGATTTTCGTGACCCAAGTGTGATATGGCTGGAAGAGCAGCATAAATGGCTGATGACAGTAGCCGTGCCTGCTGAACATAAAGTACAGTTCTATGCATCTGAAAACCTGAAGAACTGGCAGCTGTTAAGTGAATTCGGCAACCAGGGCGATACCCGTAAAATATGGGAATGCCCTTCGCTTACGCCCATGAACGTTGATGGCAACCCGGCAAAAAAGAAATGGTTGCTGATGATCTCTTCCGGTAACCAGGACGCCGCTACAGGCATGCAGTATTTCGTGGGCAACTTCGATGGTAAAACATTCACCAACGATAATAAGCCGGAAGACCAGTTGTTTGTAGATTATGGCAGAACTTTCTATGCCGCTATTCCCTACAACAACCTGCCGGATAACAGGCGTATGATGATAGGATGGCTGATGCCATTTGAAACGCCCACTTCGCCATGGCGCGGACAAATGTCTATTCCCCGTGATCTTCAACTGAAAACTACGCCAACGGGTATACGTTTATTTCAGCAACCTTCTGCAGGGATCAGTACCTATCTTCAGAAATTGCCAGCTGCAAAGAAATTACAGCTTAAGCCCCAGCGTATTAATAGCAAAGAGCTGCAGTTAAGTAATAATAAGGGTTTTAGCACAAACGCCTACTGGGCAGATGCTGAGTTTACATTGGCCACCGCTACTGATTTTGGCTTTAAAATAGCAGAGAGTGTAGTAGTAGGCTATAATGTACAACGGAATGAACTGTACATCCGCGATGGAAAAGATACGCAGCACCTGAACATACAGCCTGTTAATAACAGGATCAGGCTACAGGTGTTACTGGATAGGTCGTCGGTAGAAGTATTTGTAAACGATGGGGAAAAAGTGCTTACCACCTTGATATTCCCGGATAAAGCCGCTACTGGTTTTTCGGTGTTCGCGGAGAACGGGGAAGTAAAATTGAACGGGTTAAAAGCATGGGATTTAGGTAAATAGATAAGTTCAGTAAATATAAAAGCGCCGGCTCTTTTGAGTCCGGCGTTTTTTGTGTTAACTTGTAGTATATTAAGTTTGTTCCATGCCCTTTACTAAGAAGAACGTTATTAATATTGCCATCGCCCTTGTATGGATCATAAACGGGATATACTGTAAGGTATTGAATTATGTTCCCCGGCACCAGTTGATTGTAGCCCGGATACTGGGAGAAGATCACGCAGCGGTGCTTACACGCACTATCGGTATCCTGGAGGCAGGGATGGCCATCTGGATACTTTCCCGTATAAAATCGCGCTGGTGCGCCATTGCACAGATCCTGCTGGTAGCCGCTATGAATATTATAGAATTTATTGTGGTACCGGACCTCTTGTTGTTCGGGCGAATAAATATTGTCATAGCTGCTGTTTTTATCCTGATCATTTACCTGAATGAATTTAAAACCCATGTTAGCCTTTCTTAAAAATCATCCTTTTGCAGTGGAAGCGTTCTTTGAAAGTTCGCTGGTGCTCACCTATGCGTTTCCTGTAGCGGTGCTGGAACCGTTGCTGCCTCCCCAGCTGGAGCCTGATGTATTCCAGGACCAGTGGGCTTTTATAGCCATTGCGATCGTTAAAACAAAAAGCCTGCGGCCAAAGGGATTCCCCGCTTTTATGGGCAATGATTTTGTGCTGACGGGTTACCGGGTATTTGTGCGCTATACTAATAGCAAAGGTAAGCGGTTAAGAGGTTTATATATTTTGAAATCCGAAACAGACCGGAAGAAGATGCAATTTCTTGGAAACCTGTTTACCCATTACCGTTATACCACTACAGATATTACTGTTAACGGGGAAAAGGATATTATTTCCGTTAGATCCGTAGCTTCCGGACTGGATATCAGGGTTGATGCGGGAGATGCTGACGCTACTTTACCGCAAGGTTCCCCGTTTAATAACTGGAAGGAGGCAAGGCGGTTTGCAGGGCCATTGCCTTTTACGTTTACCTGTAATGAACAGTCGGACGAAGTGCTGATCATTGAAGGCGTGAGAGAAAACTGGACGCCGGCGCCGGTTTCGGTATTGCATAGCGAGATTGGATTCCTGCATCATCCTGCATTACAAGGAGGCAGGTTAGCGAACGCATTTATCATCCGGCAGATTCCTTATTACTGGAAAAAAGGAAAAACAGATATATGGAGAAGATAAGCAGAGCACCGTTTCAGGGTATTGGAAATATTATCCGGTTCAACTGGCATTTTTATGTGCTGTTTTTGCTGTTGCTTGTGGTGGGTTTGTTGTTCACCCAATATACATTAACCCGGCTGATGTTATGCGGCGCTGCTATCGCCACTTTATTGTCGTTACTGGTTTCCTGGTATATTTACGACCGTTCGGATCTGTATACCTTACAGTGGCTGGATGATATGGGTCTCCGGCCCCGGCATATAGTGAACATTCATGCAGGGTTTGATGAAACCAGCCACTTGCTGGCGCATAAATACCCGGAAGCGGATTTACAGGTGTTTGATTTTTATAATCCGGAGATGCATACCGAGGTATCTGTTGAACGTGCCCGCAAAAGGTATGCGCCTTATGCTGGCACGAAAGTGATCAGCACTGCCGCTGTACCGCTGGAGCCTGCATCGGTGGATGTGGTGTTTCTTTTACTGGCGGCGCATGAGATCAGGGATCCTTCGGAAAGAACGGTTTTTTTTAAAGAGCTGCATCGTTGCCTGGCCCCGGATGGAAAAATTGTGGTGTTGGAGCATCTGAGAGACATACCTAACTTTATCGCCTATACGATCGGGTTCCTGCATTTTTTTCCGGGAGCAACCTGGAAGAAAGCATTTAACAGCGCAGAGCTGCAGCTGGAAAAAGAAAAGAAGATCACCCCTTTTTTGTCGGCTTACACATTACAGAAAAATGGAACTGCATCTTAAAATTGCTGGTTATATACTGGTGTTATTATCCCTGGTACATGTTTTCTTTCCCCGTTATTTTAACTGGAAGAAGGAGTTTGCCTCGATCAGTCTGCTGAGCAGGCAGATCATGTATGTGCATACTTTTTTTATAGGGCTGATGGTGCTGCTGATGGGAATGGCCTGTGTGTATGCCGCAGAAGATATTGTGCATACGCGGTTGGGACACCTGCTTGCGCTTGGGTTTTTTATTTTCTGGTTATGCCGCCTGGTGTTCCAGTTTTTTGTTTATTCCCCTGTGTTATGGAAGGGGAAACGTTTTGAGACGATTGTGCATATTGTGTTTTGTTTTCTCTGGGGGTATTTTAGTGTTGTTTTCCTGCTGGTATCCCGGGTGGATGTGTAAGGTGTGGAACGGTAGCAGTTCCGCTAATTATAAACCACCTCATCCCACGCCGCATTGTTTTTTTCGTTTACTTTGTTTACCAAAGCAGCTGATTCATGTTCCACGCAAACGATATAAAGGAGTGGCAGCGCCGTATTAGTTTATACGACGATGAAGTGGCGTACAGGGAACTGTTCCTGCACTTTTATAAGCCCCTGCTGAAGTTTGCGGTTTCTTTTGTTAAGTCTGCCGAAACGGCGGAGGAAATAGTATCGGATGTATTCATCAGCCTGTGGGAGCGCCGCCAGCACCTGGAAAATGTGAATAACCTGCAGGTATATATGTATGTAAGCGTAAAAAATACGGCGCTTAAATACCTGCTCAGGCAAAAGAAGCAATCGGCCATTACTATCGACGAATTGTCTGTAGAACTGGCAAGCCCGCACCAGGACCCGGAGCAGATGCTGCTTACGGCAGAGATGCTGACCCGCATTGAAGCGGCTATAGAAGGACTGCCACCCCGCTGTAAGATCATTTTTAAGCTGATCCGTGAAGATGGCCTGAAGTATAAAGAGATAGCGGAAATCCTGAATGTGTCTGTTAAAACCATCGACAACCAGCTGGCCGTTGCCCTCGCTAAAATAGCCAGGGTATTGAATGTACAGCTGAAGAAATCGTCCCGCTGATACCCCTTCTGAAATTTTTTTTTGTTTCTTTTAGTAGATATTGATCCCAAAAGGTACCTATATACAGAGTAGCTATCGAAACGTTATGAATAATAAGCGCATATGGGAACTGATGGGCCGGAAACTGGCCGGGGAGGCATCTGTAGAAGAACTGCAGGAGCTGGAGGGGTTATTGCGCGAACATCCTGATCTTCACTTCCCGGTGGAAGCCATTGCAAATATCTGGAAAACAACCCCTGATCCGGCCGAAAGGGCGGAAGGAGAGGAGGCGCATACCCGCCTCATTAACCGTATGCAGGATCGGGGCATTAGCATTGGTTTACCTGCTGAAGAACAGCAGGCCGCTGTATTTCAGCTGGAAGAAGGTAAAAGAAGACCTTGGCTGCGCTATGTGGCTGCCGCTGCAGTTGCAGGAGTGCTTATAGCTGCTGCCGCCTGGTGGTGGCAACCTTCAGGAAAAACCGCCCACTCACCTGCGATCAGCGAAGTTGCTACCCGCAATGGTTCCCGTACTTCTGTTCAGCTGCCCGATGGCTCGCATGTATGGCTCAACGCCGGCAGTAAACTTACCTACAGTAAAGATTTTGGTAATAACAACCGCGAAGTGAACCTCAGCGGTGAAGCCTTTTTTGATATCGCTAAAAATGCAGATTACCCCTTTATTATCCATACCGCCCGGATGGATGTAAAAGTATTGGGCACCCGGTTCAATTTAAAGGCTTATCCGGACGATAAAATGACGGAAGCCACGCTGTTGCAGGGCAGTATTGAAGCTTCGCTTAAAGGGCGCCCGGGTGAGCGGATCATCCTGAAACCTACCGAGAAGATCCTGGTATCAGACGATTCCAGCGCTTTACATACGGTGAAAGCCAGTGAACCGGTAATGGCCGTAAAACATCTTACTTACTATGCAGAACAGGAAGATGCTATTGTGGAAACTTCCTGGATGGAAAATAAACTCGTATTCCGCGATGAGTCGTTCGCATCGCTGGCAGCACGCATGGAACGCTGGTACGGGGTAACGATCCGGTTTGCAGATAAACAAAAAGAAGAACTGCGCTTCACAGGGGTGTTTGCACAGGAAAATATTCAACAGGCATTGCAGGCATTACAAATGACTGCTGCATTTAATTACACCCTCCACGGTACTGAAATTATTATTAACCAGTAATATTTCCGTTATGAAAAAAGGTAACAACTTTAATTCGTCCTGAGCTGCTGGTAACAAAAAAGGGAAATGCGCCAACATTTCCCCTGAAGCATAACAGGAAGCTTCGCCGATCCTTGAAAACAGCTGGCTTCCATTTTATTACCTCTGAATCTAAAAGTATGAAAAAATCGCTAACAACTGCGAAGCGACCCTCCCATGCCTTCAAAAAAGTCTTATTAATTATGAATTGGACCGCCGTACTGCTGCTGGCAGGTGTGCTCCAGGTATCTGCCAATGCGAAAGGGCAGGGAACAATAACCCTCCGGCTCAAAGAAACGGAGATCGCCAAAGTGCTTAGTAGCATTGAAAAACAAGGCGAATATCGTTTCCTGTATAATAACGCATTGAAAGATATCAGGAAGAAAGTGGATGTGGATGTGACCAACACACGTCTGGCTGACCTCATGAGCGAAATACTGACCAATACCGGCCTTAAATACAAAGTGATCGACAACAATCTTGTGGTGATCATGGCTAACACCGGTGAACTGCAGGATATTAAGATCACCGGTAAGGTAACCAGTAAAGATGGAAATACACCGGTGCCGGGCGCCACTATCAGTGTTAAAGGCACTTCCCGCGGAACGGTTACCGGCCCGGATGGTACCTATACGCTCACAATGCCTGAAAACGCTACCCTGCTGGTATCTTTTATCGGTTTTACCAGCCAGGAAATACCGGTGAACAGCCGCTCCGTGATCAATGTAACCCTGGTGGAATCTGTAAGCATGGTGGAACAGGTAGTGGTAGTAGGTTATGGCGTGCAGCGCAAGGTGGATGTTACGGGCGCTATCAGCCAGATCAAAGGAGAAGAGATCAATAAACAACCCATCAATAATCCTGTAAGCGCGCTCCAGGGAAAAGTGCCGGGAGTAACCATCACCAATATCGGTAAGCCGGGAGCAGCACCGGAAATCAAGATACGGGGTATGGGTACCGTATATGGCAGCACCAACCCGTTATATGTAGTGGATGGAGTGTGGTATGATGATATCAATTTCCTCAACCCTGCTGATATCGAAAATATGAGTATCCTGAAAGATGCTTCCAGTGAAGCCATTTACGGGATACGCGCAGCAAACGGTGTAGTGCTCATTACCACAAAGAAAGGAAAATCAGGTAAACCGGTGGTGAACTACAATGGCTATGTAGGCTACCAGAAAGTAACCAATGAAGTAAAAATGGCCGATGCCAGCCAGTATGCTACGCTGGTAAATGAACTGCAGGAGCGCAACGATAAAGCCCCCCTGTTCGATGATCCTTCCCAGTTTGGAAGGGGCACTGATTGGTATCACCAAACGCTGAGGAACGCATTGGTCACCAATCACCAGTTATCTGTAAGCGGTGGATCAGATAAATCTACCTATAATTTCTCCGTAGGATATCTTCATCAGCAGGGCCTGGTAAACACCAATGATTTTACGCGTTACACCGCCCGGTTACAAAACGATTTCCAGGTGTTTGAGCCCCTGAAGATCGGTTACACCGTTACTGCATCTGCCAATAAATCAAATGATGTTCCTGATTATATCTGGCGCCAGTTGTATGCTGCAGGCCCTGTAGTGCCCGTGCATTACGCGGATGGTACTTATGGCGATCCGAACGATTATAACCTGGGTGAAGGCGCTAATTTTAATCCACAGGCCACACTCGATTTTTTCAACCAGATCACCAAAAAGCAAACTGTTACCGGTAGTGTATACGCCGATCTGCGGTTTGCCAAACACTTTACCTTCCACACCAGCGCCGGCGGCGAGTATGGTGAGAACCTGATGCGTAACTATGTACCTGTATATGCAGCTACTATTGCACAACGCGCCACCAACAGTAAACTCACCCGGGAAAATACAGATACCCGCAACTGGATCGTGGAAAATACATTAACCTATCAGAATAAATTCAAGGATCACGACCTGAGAGTATTACTGGGCCAGGGCGCACAACGCTATCAAACCTATAAGCTCACTGCCACCGCGCCTAATGTGCCTAACAACAGTGAAGGCGATATGTACCTGAAACTGGGTAGTACAGCGGGAAGGGAAATAACAGATGAAGGAGATGTTTATACGGTATCTTCCTATTTCGGACGGATCAATTATTCGTTTAAAAACAGGTACCTGCTGAATGCCTCGCTGCGTGCCGACGGCGCCTCCCGCTTCTATGGCAATCAACGCTGGGGCTATTTCCCTTCTGTAGGTATAGGCTGGATCATCAGTGAAGAAAGCTTTATGAAGCAACAGCACTTCTTTGATAACCTGAAATTACGCGGTAGCTGGGGGCAAATAGGAAACGCTTCCATCATTTCCAATATCTCTGTATTGAGAGTGGCCCAGGATCCTTACCTCACGGCTATCTTCGGTGGTAATGTGAATACCGGCGCCAGCATCAACTCTGTAGTGCCACCCACCACTTATTGGGAAAAAGGCGTAGGTACTGATGTGGGCGTAGAAGCCAGTATGCTCAATAACCGCTTATACCTGGAAGCAGGTTTCTACAACCGCAAAACAGTGCAGGCTATTTTTGATGTGAACATCCCCGGCTCTGTAGGTACCAATTCCGGTACTATCATCGCCAACCAGGCGGATCTGCAGAACCGCGGAGCGGAAATCGCATTAAGCTGGAAAAGCAAAATAAAGGAAGACTTTACCTACTCTATTGGCGGTAACGTAGGCTATAATGAGAACAAAGTATTGAGCGTTGTTTCCGGTAAGAATCCCATTTATGCAGGCGGCGGCGGACTTACCAGCGGCGCGCGCAGCACACGTACCATGGTAGACCGGCCCATTGGTGAATTTGTAGGCTACCTGGTAGACGGAATTTTCCAGACAGATGCAGAAGCATTAAACTCCGCCCAACCTAAAGCCAGGGCGGGCGATTTTAAATACAGGGATGTAAGCGGCCCCAAAGGCGTGCCCGATGGCGTAATTGATGCGAACGACCGTGTACCGCTGGGCAACCCCAATCCCCGTTACAGCTATGGTATCAATACTTTCTTTTCATGGAAACAATTTGATCTGACCCTCGATTTCCAGGGCGTTGCAGGGGTAGATGTATACAATGTAAACCTCGGCGCACGCTTTGGAAATGAAAATTTTACAAAGGATTTTTATGATAAGCGCTGGCATGGACAAGGTACTTCCAATACCTATCCTTCTGCTTTCATCGGCGGCCGCGATAACTACCTGCCCAATTCTTTCTTCGTGGAAAACGGCAGCTACTTCAGGATCAGGAATATCCAGCTGGGATATAATTTCCCGGCTGCTATGACAGAAAGATGGGGCATGAAGAACCTGCGCGTATTTGCAAATGCACAGAATGCGTTCAACTTCTTCAATTACCGGGGATTCACACCGGAAATTGGCGGTAAGCCCAAAGAAGCTGGTATAGACAACAATGTATACCCGCTCTACGCAACCTACAACTTTGGTGTAAATGTTACTTTCTGATTAAAAGCAGACTTGTTATGAAACGAAATACTCAACTTAATATACAACGTTTAGCCGGTGGCGTTATAGTTCCGGTGTTACTCGCTATCGCCGGTTGCGGGAAATCATTTCTTGATGTGCCGCCACAGGGGCAGCAGCCCAGCGAGCAGTTCTGGAAAAATGAAGGAGATGCCACCAAAGCGGTAAATGCTATTTACGCAAACTTACGCGAATGGAAACAGGTAGGTTTTGCCGCTATCGCAATAGAAAGCCTGGGCTCCGACGATGCGGAAAAAGGAAGTAACGCAGCAGATGCCAGCTTCCTCAATAAATACGACGATTTCTCAGTGACAGCTACGGAAGGCCAGATCCTTGATTTCTGGAAATCGCAATACCAGGAAATCAATTTCTGTAACCAGGTGCTGGATAATATTCCTGCCATCAATATGGATGAAGCGCTGAAGAACCGCTACCTCGCAGAAGCTAAATTCGTACGTGCGTATGCGTATTTCCGCCTGGTGCGCGCTTTTGGTGATGTGCCGCTGCGTTTGAAGGTACCGGTAAATGCCAGTGAGTATAACCTGCCAAGAACGCCGCAGGCTGAGGTATGGGCCGCAATAGAAAAAGACCTGACGGAAGCCGCAGCGGTACTGCCGCCGGCTTATCCCGCTTCAGATGCAGGACGGGCTACCAAAGGCGCTGCCCTGGCGCTTCACGCAAAAGTAGCCATGTACCTCAAAAAGTGGCCGGATGTGCTCAATTATACCAACCAGGTAATGGGATTGGGATATACGCTGTTTCCCAACTACGAACAGCTGTTCCGTATCCCCAATGAAAATTCAAAGGAATCCGTTTTTGAGATCCAGTGCCAGCTGATCCTGAACAGTAAAGATGCATCTAATTCCCAATACTCGCAGATCCAGGGAGTGAAAGGTGTTGTAGGCGGCGGATGGGGTTTTAATGTGCCTACACAAAGCCTGGTAAATGAGTATGAAGCCGGTGATCCCCGTAAAGATGCCACCATCATTTTCAGGGGAGAAACCACACCGGAAGGGGATCTGATCCCACCCACCGGCGATAACCCAATGTTCAACCAGAAATCGTATGTGCCTTTCCGTTTGTTTGTAACGGGCTATACCGAAGGAGCAGATCAGAACGTCCGCGTGATCCGTTATGCGGAAGTGCTGTTGATGAATGCAGAAGCGGCTAACGAACAAGGCAATACAGCCCAGGCGCTTACCTCGCTGAATGCGGTAAGAGCCCGCGCACGCGGTGGAAACGCTGCTATCCTGCCGGATGTAACTACTACCAATAAAGATGCATTACGCAATGCTATATGGCATGAAAGAAGAGTGGAGCTGGCCATGGAAAACGATCGCTACTTTGATGTGATCCGCCAGGGAAGAGGCGCCGCCGTATTTGGGGCTAAAGGCTTTACGGCAGGGAAAAACGAAGTATGGCCTGTTCCCCAGGATGAAATTGATATCAGCGCAGGCATACTTACACAAAATCCGGGTTATTAATCTCTAATACAACTACTATGAACTTCAGATATCAATCATACCTACTGCTGGCAGCTATCACGTTGTTTGCATCATCCTGCTATAAAAAGTTTGATGCGGACAGTTATAAGCCGGCATTGTCGATCGGTGGCTATACCTCCGCTTCGGAAGTAGCGCCTGGCAACCTGGTGGCTTACTGGGGATTTAATGGCAGCCTCACCGACAGCGTTTCCAAAACCAGCTGCGACAACCACGGTACCTCCTTTACCACCGGTATTAAAGGTACTGCGCTCAAAGGAGCGGATAAAGCATACGCCTTATTCACACCGGGAACATCTATCACGGGCCTTAAAGCGTTTACCATAACGCTGTGGGTAAATAACCCACAGAACACCGCCGGCATTGTACAACTGCTAAGCCTCAGCAATACGAAAAGCTTCTGGGGCAACATCGATATCTTCTTCGAAAACGGTAGCACAGATACCAAAGCAGTGTTGAAAATGCACGTGGCCAGCTCGCATGGCGAAACATGGCTGGGCAATTATGAGGTACAGAACGTATGGGGAAAATGGACCAACTTCGGCCTGTCTTATAACGGGGTGGATTCCTTTAAAGTGTATGTAAACGGCTTGAGAATTGCCACACAGGTGGTAACAGGCGGTGGACCATTGCAGTTTCTTAACCCAGGTAAAATGGTGTTTGGCACCTCGCAGTTCCAGACCGTTCCCAGTCTTACTTCCGAAGCTACTGCACAGGACTGGGCCAGCTACCTCACCGGCGGTCTCGATGAAGTGAGGATCTATAATAAAGCATTGGAAGAAGCAGAAGTAGGCGCCCTCGTAAAACTGGAAGGCCGGGGAAAATAATTTTTATATGAGATGGATAGCTTGTTTATTAATGATAATAACAGCAGGCTGTAGTAAGGGCGGGGGCGACAATACGTCGCCTCCGCCCGTTACGCCGCCCTCGTTCAGTTTTCAGTCGCTGAGCGTGGATAGTGTATCTGCGGGGTTTTCCTATTATGGCACCACCACGCAGCCCGCTATCAGGATTGCCTTTTCCGACGCCGTGCTGCGTAGCTCTGTTGCCACAGCCTGTTCCTTTACCGGCAGTAATGGCAACGTGCCATACAATGTTACATGGGAACATGGCGATAGTACCATCGTGTTAAAACCCGTAGCGCCGCTGTCTAACCTTACCGCCTATACGGTAAATGCAGGTGTTGGCCTGCTTTCTGTAAAGAATAAAAAACTTCAGACAGCCGTATCCCTTTCGCTGGTGACAGCTATTGATACTACGGATAAGTTTCCCCGTATCTCAGATGATGCGTTGCTTACACTGGTACAGCAACAAACTTTTAAATACTTCTGGGATTTCGGTCACCCGGTGAGCGGCCTGGCCAGGGAAAGGAATACCAGCGGGGAAACTGTTACCTCCGGTGGCTCAGGCTTTGGTATTATGGCCATTATTACCGGTATTGAGCGCCACTTTATTACCCGCAGCGAAGGGCTGGCGCGCATACGGCAAATAACCGCTTTCCTTGGTACAAAGGCAGCGCGCTTTCACGGCGCTTTCCCACATTGGCTCAATGGCAGCACCGGCACAGCTATTCCCTTCAGTGAAAAGGATAACGGGGCCGACCTGGTAGAAACTTCCTACCTCATCCAGGGCCTGTTGACCGCACGCCAGTACTTTAAAAATGCCGATATAACGGAAACGCAGCTACGAAATGATATCAACGCCATTTGTAATGCAGTAGAATGGAACTGGTTCAGGAAAGATAATGCCAATGTGCTGTACTGGCACTGGAGCAACGAGTATAAGTGGGACATGAACATGCCGGTAAGAGGATGGAACGAATGTCTGATCACCTACATTCTCGCTGCATCTGCGCAAACGCCTGTACCAAAAGCTACTTACGACAGCGGCTGGGCAAACAACGGCGCTATGCGTAATAATAATTCCTACTATGGCATCAGGTTGCCGCTGGGCCCTGCTTTGGGTGGACCGCTGTTTTTTTCCCATTATTCCTTCCTGGGTATCAATCCCAGAGGATTAAAGGATGCCTATGCAGATTATGAAGAACAGGTGGTGAATCATACCCGCATCAACTATGCTTACTGTGTAGCCAACCCGGGAAATAACTATGGCTATGGCGCGGATTGCTGGGGGCTCACTGCCAGTGATATCCCCAACGGCTATACGGCCAGTTCGCCCACCAATGATGCAGGCGTGATTGCACCCACTGCCGCATTGTCGTCCTTTCCGTATACGCCGCAGGAATCCATGCGGGCGCTGAAATTCTTTTATTACAAACTGGGTGATAAGATATGGAAGGAATACGGTTTTACAGATGCTTTCTCGTTGCAGCATCTTTGGTTTGCGGGCTCCTTCCTGGCTATCGACCAGGGCCCGGTGATAGTGATGATAGAAAACCATCGCAGCGGGTTGTTATGGAACCTGTTAATGAGCTGCCCGGAAATAAAAACCGGTATGCGTAATCTGGGCTTTACCAGCCCTCATCTTTAAAAGAAAGAAAAGAAATGAAGTATATACTGTATATCAGCTGTTTGTTTTTCCTGTTGCAGCCCGTTATGGCGCAAAAGAAAAAACCTGTTGCCCGCCAGCAATTATCGGACGACCAGTTGTTGGAACTGGTACAAAAAGAAACCTTCCGTTACTTCTGGGATTTTGGTCACCCGGTATCTGGTATGGCGCGGGAACGCAGCAACAAAACATTTGATTATGGCGATGAAGTAGTTACCACCGGCGGTACAGGCTTTGGCGTAATGGCTATTATTGTAGCGGCAGAACGTAAATGGATCACCCGTGAAGCAGCTGCTGAACGGCTGCTGAAAATAGTGAACTTCCTCCGTAAGGCGGATGCCTATCATGGCGTTTTCCCGCACTGGCTGAATGGCGCTACCGGCAAAACGATCCCCTTCAGCCGTAAAGACGATGGAGGCGACCTGGTAGAAACATCCTTCCTGTTCCAGGGGCTGCTCTGCGCCCGCCAGTATTTCAATAACGACTCTCCAACGGAAACGGACCTACGTAATAAGATCAACTGGACCTGGAATGAAACAGAATGGAACTGGTACACACAAGGTGGCCGCAACGTGTTATACTGGCACTGGAGCCCCAACAATGGCTGGAGCATGAACCATGAAATAAAAGGCTGGAATGAATGCCTGATCACCTACGTACTGGCCGCTTCTTCTCCACGTTATTCCATTAACCCGGAAGTGTATCACCAGGGTTGGGTGAATAATATTTTTTTCAGGAACGACCGCACTTTTTATGGCATCAAACTGCCGCTGGGATTTGATTATGGCGGACCGCTGTTCTTCTCCCATTACTCTTTCCTGGGGCTGAATCCCCATGGATTGAAAGACCGTTACGCCGATTACTGGGAACAGAACCTGCATCATACGTTGATCAACCGCGAGCACTGCATACGCAACCCGAAAGGTTTTAAAGGATATGGCGCCAACTGCTGGGGCCTCACCGCCAGCGATACCTATGATGGTTACAATGCACATTCGCCGGAGAACGACTGGGGCACTATTACGCCCACAGCAGCCCTGTCGGCTTTCCCATATACGCCGGAATATTCCATGCAGGCGCTGAAGCATTTTTATTATGACCTGGGAGATAAGATCTGGACGGAATATGGTTTTTCAGATGCCTTCAATGAAAGCAAACAATGGTATGCGGATTCACACCTGGCGATAGACCAGGGCCCCATTATTGTGATGATAGAAAATTATCGGTCAGGGTTGTTATGGAAGCTGTTTATGAGTTGCCCGGAAGTGAAGCAGGGATTGAAGAAACTTGATTTTCAAATTACAGAAAAATAGTGGTGATGAAAAGATGGATATATGCGCTGATGGTGATGTTAATATGCATGGATGCAAATGCACAAACTACCTATTGCAATCCCGTGAATATCGATTACGGTTATTGTCCTATTCCCAACTTTACTACCTGGGGAAAACACCGCGCTACCGCCGATCCGGTGATCGTAAACTATAAAGGCGACTACTACCTGTTTTCTACCAACCAATGGGGATACTGGTGGAGCCCCGATCTGCTTGACTGGCATTTTGTGGAACGGAAATTCCTGAAGCCATATCATCATGTATACGATGAATTATGCGCTCCCGCGGCCTGGGTAATGGGCGATACATTATTGGTGTTCGGCTCCACCTACACCAGCGATTTTCCCATCTGGATGAGCACTGATCCCAAAGGCAATCAATGGAAGGAAGCGATAGACTCATTGCAGATAGGCGGCTGGGACCCGGCCTTTTTTGCAGATGATGATGGACGCCTGTATATGTACAATGGCAGCAGTAACCGCTACCCGTTATATGGAGTGGAAATGGATCGTAAAACCCTGCAGCCAAAAGGCACGCGTAAGGAAATGTACCTGCTGGAACCGGATCGCTATGGCTGGCAGCGGTTTGGGGAAAACCTGGATAATACTTTCCTGGATCCGTTTATTGAAGGCGCCTGGATGACAAAACACCACGGTAAATATTACCTGCAATACGGCGCGCCGGGAACAGAGTTCAGCGGCTATGCCGATGGGGTAGTGGTGGGTGATCATCCGCTGGGGCCATTTACCCCACAGGCGGATCCTGTTTCGTATAAGCCTGGGGGTTATGCCCGCGGAGCCGGCCATGGCGCCACGTTCCAGGATAATAAAGGTTTCTGGTGGCATGTATCTACCATGGTTATTTCCGTGAAAAACAGCTTCGAGCGCCGTATCGGTTACTGGCCTGCCGGCTTTGATAAGGAAGATGTGATGTTTTGCAATACCTCCTTCGGAGATTACCCGCACTATATTTCCCGGGGTGCAGATACCAGCGCTTTTGACAACGCAGGATTCACCGGCTGGATGCTGCTGAATTACAACAAGCCGGTTACTGTATCTTCCGTATACGGCGGGTACCTTCCCAACAATGCAGTGGATGAAAGCATAAAAACGTACTGGAGCGCCGCTACCGGTAATAAAGGTGAGTGGATACAGACAGACCTCGGTAAAATAAGCCGGGTAAATGCAGTGCAGGTGAATTATGCGGACCAGGACGCACCTTTTTTGGGTAAACAAACGGATATTTATCACCAGTATATACTTTGGTTTTCGGAAGATGGAAAACACTGGAAGATGCTGGCAGATAAAAGCAAACAACGGAAAGATGTGCCCCACGATTATGTTGAGCTGGCAAAGCCGGTACAGGCACGTTATATCAAAATGGAAAACATCCATATGCCCGGTGGAAAATTTGCAATCAGCGGGTTAAGGGTATTTGGTAATGGCAACGGAGCGGTACCGGATACGGTGAAAGATCTGCTGGTGCTTCGCACGGAGAAGGATAAACGAAGCGCATGGATCAAATGGTCACCGGTAGATAATGCATATGCGTATAACATCTATACCGGTACTTCTCCGGATAAATTGTACAGCTGCATCATGGTGCATAACAACAACGACTATTACTTCAAAGGAATGGATAAAGACCGCCCCTATTATTTCTGTATAGAGGCCATTAATGAAAACGGCGTATCAGCCAGGACAAAAGTGATAAAATCAGAATAAAACAAACAGCATGAAACATACACGTACCCGTTTAAAAAGCGCGCTTGCGGCAGCGGTATTGCTGGCTGCAGGCCAGGTACAGGCGCAAACTCCGGCGGCAAAAATGAATGCCTTCATTAATACGCTGATGGGAAAGATGACGCTGGAAGAAAAGATCGGCCAGCTTAACCTGCTTACGCCAGGCGGTGGCGTGGCAACCGGCGCTGTGGTAAGCAGCGATGTGGAGACAAAGATCAGCAAAGGCAATGTGGGCGGTTTGTTTGGAGTGATTGGCGTAGAAAAGATCCGGCAGGCGCAGGAGCTGGCGGTTACCAAAAGCAGGCTTAAAATTCCGCTGATCTTTGGATCAGATGTGATCCACGGATACAAAACCACATTTCCTATTCCGCTGGGATTATCGTGCAGCTGGGACCTGCCGCTGATTGAGCGCAGCGCAAGACTGGCAGCAACAGAAGCCAGTGCCGATGGCCTTTGCTGGGTATATTCCCCTATGGTGGATATCGCCCGCGATCCGCGATGGGGCCGCGTAGCAGAAGGCTCCGGGGAAGATACTTACCTCGGCTCAAAAATAGCCGCCGCCATGGTGCATGGCTACCAGGGAAAACAGCTGGGCGATAAAAACAGCGTAATGGCCTGTGTAAAACACTTCGCCTTATACGGCGCCGCGGAAGCAGGCCGGGATTACAATACCACCGACATGAGCCGTATTAAAATGTACGAATATTATCTGCCTCCTTATAAGGCTGCTATAGATGCCGGCGCCGGTAGTGTAATGACTTCATTCAACGAAATAGACGGTATCCCGGCCACAGCCAATAAATGGCTGCTTACAGACCTGCTCAGGAAGCAATGGGGCTTTAAAGGTTTTGTGGTAACCGACTACACCGCTATCAATGAAATGATGGATCATGGTCTTGGTAACCTGCAAACCGTATCAGCGCTCGCACTAAAAGCAGGAGTGGATATGGACATGGTAGGCGAGGGCTTTATTGGCACGCTACAGCAATCGCTTAAAGAAAACAAGGTTACACTGGCTGAAATTAACGATGCCTGTCGCCGTGTGCTGGAAGCAAAATATAAGCTGGGCCTGTTTGATGATCCTTACCGCTACTGCAATACTGCTACCGCTGACAGAGAGGTGCTGAGCGCCGATAAAAGACAGGCCGCAAGGGAACTGGGCGCACGTTCCTGCGTGCTGCTGAAAAATGACCGGCAAACATTACCCCTGAAAAAATCGGGCACTATTGCATTGATAGGACCGCTGGCCAATAACAAAAGCAATATGCTGGGTACCTGGGCAGTGAGCGGCGATGCAACCACATCGGTACCTGTGCTCGATGGCATGAAGCAGGTGGCTGGCAGCGGTGTGAATATCCTTTACGCCAAAGGCGCCAACATCAGCAATGATACGGGCTTTGCAAAGAAAGTAAATGTATTCGGGGAGAGGATTGATATTGATGCCCGTACACCGGAACAGCTGCTTACAGAAGCGGTTACTACCGCTGCTAAGGCAGATGTGGTGGTAGCAGTGGTGGGTGAGGCCTCCGAAATGAGCGGGGAAGCCGCCAGCAGGTCGGATATTGGTATCCCGGAAAGTCAGCGTACACTGCTCGCCGCACTGGCGCAAACCGGCAAACCATTGGTGGTAGTGGTGATGAGCGGAAGACCATTAACGCTCGCTACTGAAAATGAGCAGGCTACCGCTTTGCTGGAAGTATGGTTCCAGGGCCACGAAGCCGGTAACGCTATTGCCGATGTGCTCTTCGGAAATTATAATCCTTCCGGAAAACTCACCATGAGTTTTCCCCGTAATGTAGGACAGATCCCCATCTACTATAATTATAAAAATACAGGCCGCCCTCAACCGGAAGGCCCTACACAGAAATTCCGCTCCAACTACCTGGATGTGCCCAATGATCCGCTGTTCCCTTTTGGATACGGGTTGAGCTACACTACATTTAAATACGAGGGGCTTACGCTCAGCGCCAGCAAAATAAGCGGTGGCAAAACCATAGATGTGGCATTTAAGCTCACTAACACCGGCGCCTATGCCGGCGAAGAAATTGTGCAGCTGTACCTGAGAGACAGGGAAGCTTCCGTTACCAGGCCGGTAAAAGAACTGAAGGATTTTCAGAAGATAAAACTGCAGCCGGGAGAAAGTAAAACCATTCATTTTACGATCGGCAAAGAAAAACTGTCGTTTTTTAACAGCCAGCTGCAATGGGTGGCCGAGCCAGGTACATTCGATCTTATGATTGGCGCCTCCTCTGCCGATATCAGGTTGAAAGACACATTTGAGCTGCAATAACTGCCTTTATTTTTATTACTGGTTAAACAAAAGCAGGGTCGCCCGCAAGGGCGGCCTTCGCTTTTTCAGGTACCTGCAAAAACCGCGGCTGAAAGCTTATATTTGAGAACAGACTTTAAGCGATTTTTATATGGAACCCATCACTGCAATTCAACTGAAAAATATTCCTTCCCTGAAGGAGGTGCCGCTGGAACAGCTGCAGTGGCTGATTTCCCAATCCGAAGAAAAACTGGTGCCGGAAGGGGAGCTGCTGTTTAAAGCCGGCGACCCGGTAATAGCTACCATCATCCTGATTTCCGGAAAGGTGCGTATCTCCGCCACCGTCAATGGCCATTACCGGGAAATTGTGGAGCTGAACGACGACAACATCACCGGGTGGCTTCCTTTTTCCCGCGTGAAGAACGCCATGGGAAACGGTCTTTGCCTGAAAGATACCCGGGTGCTGATTTGCCCGGCTGAAAAGATTAAAGCGCATATTGAACAACATTATGAGCTAACGGAAGCGTTGGTGCATATCATGACCACCCGCGTAAGGGAAACCACTTCTTCCCAGCAGCAGAATGAAAAAATGATGGCGCTCGGAAAGCTGTCGGCCGGACTGGCCCATGAACTGAACAACCCGGTAGCCGCCATCTGCAGAAGTTCTGATAAATTGTTTGAGAATATCAGCCATATCCCCGCCATATTTAAAGAAATGGCAGCATTGTGCCTGTCGCAGGAACAGGCTACAGCCATTGTGGATAACCTGCAGCAGTGGTGGGCCAACAAACCAACGAAGGCATTGTCCGTACTGGAACTTTCCGATAAAACGGCTGCTATCGAAGACTGGCTCGACACCAAAAACATCTCCCGGGTAGAAATAGCGGAAATACTGGCGGAATACGGTGTAGAACCCGCTGCATTGGAGGATTTCAGCCGTTTGTTCGACCCCGCGCACCTGGATGTGATCTTCAGCTGGATAGACGGCGCACTGGAAGCAAACAGGATGGTGGGCGACCTGCAGATCTCTTCAAAAAGAATTTCCGACCTGGTGAGCGCCGTAAAAAGATATACTTATATGGACCAGGAACCGGACAAACAGTTTATCGATATTCATACCGGTATCCGCAACACGCTCACCATGCTGGACTACCGGTTCAGGAAAGGCAACGTGGAAATAGTGGAAAACTTTGACGCCTCGCTGCCAAAAATAAAAGCCCTGCCGGGAGAACTGAACCAGGTATGGACCAACCTGGTGGATAATGCGCTGGACGCCATGGAACCCAACAAACAAGGACGGCTGGAAATAGCCACCACAAAGGACCGGCAATGTGTGCATGTTACTATTACCGACAACGGGCCCGGTATCCCGGAAGAAATACAATCGCGTATATTTGAACCATTCTTTACAACAAAAGACCTGGGAAAAGGGACAGGGCTGGGGCTTGATGTGGTAGCACAGATTGTACAGCGTCATCGCGGATCTGTGAAACAAACTTCTGTACCAGGTAAAACAATTTTTACCATTTCATTTCCCATAGAGAATAATTAACGAAGAAGATATGAGCTTGCCAATAATATTTGTGATAGATGATGACAGACAGGTACTGAATGCCATCACGCAGGACCTGAAATCCTATTACCGCAAATCGTACCGGATCTTAAGCACGCTTTCTGCCAACGAAGCGTTACAAAGCCTGGTAGAACTGAAAAACAGGAACGATACTGTAGCTATATTTATTTCCGATCAGCGGATGCCGGAAATGGAAGGCGTTGATTTCCTGCAACAGGCCATGGAAATATTTCCGGCCGCCAAACGGGTGTTGCTTACTGCTTACTCTGATACCAATGCAGCTATAAAAGCCATTAATGAATTACGGCTGGATTATTACCTGCAAAAGCCCTGGGATCCGCCGGAAGAGAAGTTGTATCCTGTTATCAATGATCTGCTGGAAGACTGGCAAACCAATTACCGGCCTGAATTCCAGGGGATCAAAGTAATAGGTTTTCCTTTTTCGTCTGATGCTTACCGCATTAAGGAGTTCCTGGCGAGCAACCTGATCCCCTACCATTCTATTGATGCAGGCAGCGATGAAGGGAAGTTGCTGTTGCAGCTGAATAACCTTGAGCTATCCGCATTACCGGTAGTGATACTGGAACAGGGAGAAGTAATGCCTTCCCCGGCCATCATTGATCTCGCCGCGAAAATAGGATTGAATCCCACGCTTAAAAACGAGATCTATGATGTGGTGATCATCGGTGCAGGACCTGCGGGATTGGCCGCTTCTGTATATGGCGCGTCTGAAGGATTGAAAACATTGCTGATAGAACGGCATGCGCCGGGCGGACAGGCAGGTACCAGTTCCCGTATTGAGAACTACCTGGGCTTTCCGTCAGGGCTGAGCGGTGCGGAGCTTACCCGCCGTGCTATTACACAGGCTACAAGATTTGGTACAGAATTTTTATCGCCGCAGTCGGTGAAGGAAATCAAGCTGAAAGCAGATTATAAAATCGTTTGCCTGGAAAACGGTACAGAAATAAATGCAAGGGCAGTAGTGATCACTACGGGAGTGGATTACCGTAAACTGGACACTGCGGGAATTGCACAGTTCACCGGTGCAGGTATTTACTATGGTGCAGCTACTACGGAAGCTGCTTCCTGCCGCGACCGTAGCGTGTATATATTGGGTGGCGGCAATTCTGCCGGCCAGGCAGCCGTGTACCTGTCGAAGTTTGCAAAGGAAGTATTTATTTTGATCAGGAAGGAAAACCTGAACGCTACTATGTCGTCTTACCTGATAGACCAGATCAGTGCGATCGCCAATATCACGATCCTGAACAATAGTGAAATAGTGGAAGCATCGGGCACCGACCGGCTGGAGAAACTGAAAATAGAAAACCTGCAAACCCATGAAGTAAAAGAAGTACCTGCAGATGCGTTATATATTTTTATAGGTGCAAAACCTTATACCGAATGGCTGGGAGATCTTATTATCAAAGATGAAAAAGGCTATGTGCAAACCGGGCGGGAAATGAAATCGTTTGATTATTTTGGTAAACTCTGGAAGCTGGCGCGTGATCCATATTTACTGGAAACCAGTTGTCCCGGCATTTTTGCGGCCGGCGATGTAAGGTCCGGCGCTATGAGTCGCGTGGCCTCCGCTGTGGGGGAGGGTTCTATGAGTATTAGCCTGGTGCATAAGTACCTGGCGGAAGTTTAAAATATTTTTTTATGGCTTTATGTTCACACCTTGAAGCAATTACTGAAGTAAAAGTAAGCAGTGATCATGTTTGCGAAGAATGTATAAAGCATCATGGCAAATGGCTGCACCTGCGTACCTGTCAGACCTGCGGCGTTACACTTTGTTGCGATGATTCGCCTTCAAAGCACATGACGCAGCATTTTCATGAAACGGATCATCCGGTAGTGGCTTCGGCAGAACCGGGAGAGCGGTGGTTATGGTGTTATAAGGATGGGGAGGTGGCGGAGTATTAAAAATAACCAGGAGGAAGGCAATGGTCTTCCTCCTACACTACCGTTACTTTCACGCCCATATCTTCCATCTTTTTAACAACATGTTCTGATATACCGCTATCAGTAATTACCTCGTCTATTTCTTCCAGGGAGCAAATGCGCCCGAAACCTCTTTTGCCAAACTTACTGGAATCGGCCAGTACAATGGTTTTCTGGGCAGTGGCCATCATTTTCTGGTTGAGATGCGCTTCCATAATATTAGTGGTAGTAAGACCAAACTCCAGGTCAATACCATCTACACCGAGAAATAACTTACTGCAGGAAAAATCTTCCAGTATCTTCTCCGCATAAGATCCTGTTACAGAAGTAGAGCTGTTGCGCAGATGCCCGCCAAGCTGGATCACTTCGATGTCGGGCCGGCGAAGCAGTTCCAGCGCCACGTTCAGCGCTCCCGTAATAACGGTAAGGTGCCCTTTGGGCTGGATGTTTTTTGCCAGCGCCTGTACAGATGTGCCGGATGCAATGATGATGGCATCGTTTGGTACTATCAGCCCGGCGGCGGCATGCCCTATCAATTGTTTTTCTTCCCGGCGTATATTCTCTTTTTCATTCACCGGTTTATCCATCGTATATGGATTATGAATCGTAGCGCCTCCGTGTGAGCGGAACAACAGCGACTTATCCTCCAGCAGCTTCAGATCTTTTCGTATAGTCACTCCCGATACATCCAGCTCCTTACATAGCTCCAGTACATTAACGTATCCTTTCTCGTGCAATTTGCCGAGAATAAACTTATGACGTTCTGCAATATTGATCATAGACATATCAGATAAAAGTAACGTATTAAAATGTTTTGGCGCGGGATCATCTGAAAAAATCCTGCTTACAAATATCCTCGATTTTTGTTTCAATTTATTAAATATCGTTACATATTTATAGCATAATATCCTTCGTTTTTATCCCGGAAAATTAAATATGAAATAAAAAGAAAGTTATAGATATATAATAAATATATGTATATTAATTGTAAATGAGATGATTGTATTTTTCATTTTATTTCTTTTCCGTTCATCAATAACTTTTTCTGCTTTTTCATTTTATTTTATACTTTGGTTTCAAATTATTTCTTTTTGTTTTTATTAGTATTGTGGGGAAATTAAATGAAACTAATTAAAAGTCATGCAGCAATAAAATGAAAAGAATTGAATCAATCAGGCAATTAAGGGAAGCAGGTGAACAACCATGGGATCTTATCATTATAGGCGGCGGCGCTACCGGTCTTGGTATAGCCATGGATGCCGCCACCAGGAATTACCGCACATTGTTACTTGAGCAGGCCGACTTTGCCAAAGGTACTTCCAGTCGCAGTACCAAACTGGTGCACGGAGGAGTAAGGTACCTGGCGCAGGGCGATATTGCCCTGGTACGGGAAGCCCTGTACGA
Organism: Chitinophaga sp.; assembly: GCF_036569185.1. GTDB lineage: Bacteria > Bacteroidota > Bacteroidia > Chitinophagales > Chitinophagaceae > Chitinophaga. Next base: position 19,632 of record NZ_DATCRD010000102.1, on the reverse strand, counting down.
AAGAGGGCTGCTGCTGAACAATGCCCCGCACCTGGCCCACAACCAGCAATTCATTATCCCTCAGTATAACTGGTGGCAAGGCCCCTTTTATACTATCGGCCTGAAGATCTACGACCTCCTGTCGGGAAAACTGAGCCTCGGGCGCTCCAGGCATATCAGCAGGAAAGAAGTCATTAACCGGCTGCCTACCATCCGCAGGGAAGGACTGAAAGGAGGTATTGTTTATCACGATGGCCAGTTTGATGATGCACGCCTTGCGGTAGACATTGCACAAACTGCCGCTGAAAACGGCGCCGTACTGCTTAACTATTTCAAGGTAAACGGTCTTCTTAAAAATAATGCAGGCAAAATAAGCGGCGTACGCGCACAGGACCTGGAAACAGCTGAAACGTTTACGTTGCACGCCAGAACAGTGATCAATGCGACCGGCGTATTTGTAGATGAAGTATTGCAACTCGACAACCCGGCTGCGCCAAATATGGTGAAACCCAGCCAGGGTGTGCACCTGGTGCTGGATCCTTCTTTCCTCAACAGCAAAAGCGCTATCATGATCCCCAAAACGGATGATGGCCGCGTATTATTTGCAGTGCCCTGGAATAACAAAGTGTTGCTGGGCACTACCGATACGCCACTGGATGAGCACAGCATGGAGCCCATCGCCCTGGAAGAAGAGATCAGCTTCATCTTAAATACCGCCGGTAAATATCTTGACCGTCCGCCTGCACGCGAAGATGTGCTCAGCGTGTTTGCCGGGTTACGCCCGCTGGCAGCGCCACAAAAGGAAACAGGCAGCACAAAGGAAATTTCCCGCAGCCATAAAATCCTCGTAGCACCATCTGGGCTTATTACCATCACCGGCGGTAAATGGACCACCTTCCGCAGGATGGCAGAAGATACCGTAGACCAGGCCATTAAAACAGGGGGACTGGTACCTGTGGGTTGCAAAACAAAATCGCTGCATATCCACGGCTATCAGCAACAACCTTCTGCAGCTGCACCACTGGATATATACGGCAGCGATGCGGCCAGGATCCAGGCTTACATTTCCCTGAACCCGGAAATGAAAGAACAACTGCATCCACGCCTGCCATACCTCAAAGCACAGGTGATCTGGGCAGTGAGAAATGAAATGGCCCAAACCGTGGAAGATATACTGGCCCGGCGCTTACGCGCACTCTTCCTGGATGCGCAGGCCGCTATTGACCTGGCGCCTGCTGTAGCCGCAATGATGGCCGTTGAAATGAACAAAGACATGGCATGGCAACAAAAACAGGTAAAGGATTTTCTGCAGGTAGCACAACATTACCTCCTGAAGAATGGAACTACTTATAAACAACTGAAGGTTACGGTATAGACTAAACGAAAAGAAACATCCACGTAAACATCCACGTAGAAAAAGAAAAACATGATCAGATACATTATGGCAATGGATCAGGGCACAACCAGCTCGCGGGCCATTATCTTCGACAAAGCAGGCGCGGTTATTTCCACGGCGCAGAAAGAATTCACACAACTGTTTCCACAACCCGGATGGGTGGAGCATGATCCGGCTGAAATATGGAGCAGCCAGATCGGCGTAGCTACGGAAGCTATGGCAAAAGTAGGCCTGGAAGGCGGTAACATCGCGGCCATAGGGATTACCAACCAAAGGGAAACTACCCTGGTATGGGACCGTGAAACCGGTAAGCCGGTGTATAATGCCATCGTTTGGCAGGACAGGCGCACGGCCACTTTCTGCGATGAGCTGAAAGCAGCCGGCAAAGAAACCCTGGTACGCGAAAAAACAGGACTGGTAATAGACGCTTATTTCTCCGGAACAAAAATCAGGTGGATCCTCGATAATGTGCCCGGGGCACGGGAACGCGCCAACGAAGGCAAACTGGCCTTCGGAACAGTGGATGCCTGGCTGATCTGGAACCTTACCCACGGCGCCGTACATGCAACCGATATCACTAATGCTTCCCGTACCATGCTGTTTAATATCCACACCCAGGCATGGGACCATGAACTGCTGGCATTGCTCGATATACCTGCATCCATGCTGCCGCAAGTAAAGCAGTCGAGCGAAGTATGCGGTGAAACCGCTCCCGGTATCTTTGCTGTGCAGATCCCCATTGCAGGCATCGCCGGCGATCAGCATGCCGCTCTCTTCGGGCAGATGTGCACCGCTCCCGGCATGGTGAAAAACACCTATGGCACCGGCTGTTTTATGCTCATGAATATTGGTGAAACACCCATCATCAGCAAAAATAATCTCCTTACTACCGTGGCCTGGAAAGTAAACGGGCAGGTACAATATGCGCTGGAAGGCAGCATCTTCATTGCAGGAGCTATTGTGCAGTGGCTCCGCGACGGGCTGGGTATTATCAGGGCCTCTTCTGAAGTGGAAGCGTTGGCCGCCAGCGTGGAGCAAAACGATGGGGTATACCTGGTGCCCGCATTTGCAGGACTGGGCGCCCCGCACTGGGACCAGCACGCACGCGGCACATTGGTAGGTATGACACGAGGCACCAACGCAGCCCATATTGCACGCGCCGCTTTGGAAAGCATCGCTTATCAGACCATGGAAGTACTGAATGCCATGGAGGCAGATGCCGGTATCAGCATTAAGGAATTAAGGGTAGATGGCGGGGCCACCGGTAATAACCTCCTCATGCAGTTCCAGGCAGATATCCTGCAGGCGAAAGTAGTGCGCCCCGGTATTACAGAAACAACCGCTCTTGGCGCTGCTTATCTCGCCGGACTGGCCACCGGTTACTGGCAGAACCTGGAAGAAATTGCCAGCCAGTGGAAAATGGAAAAGAGCTTCTCTCCAAAACTGGAACAGGAACAAAGACAGGAATGGATCAACGGATGGAACCGTGCCGTAAACGCTGCAAAAGCATGGGCTCACCAATAAAATCATAAACTATGTATCCTTATTTAGCTGAATTAATAGGTACCGCTTTATTGCTCCTGCTGGGCAACGGCGTAGTAGCCAACGTAGTACTGCGCAACACAAAAGGCAACAACAGCGGCTGGATCGTGATCACCACCGGTTGGGCGCTGGCCGTATTTGTGGGAGTAGTGTTTGCCGGTCCATATAGCGGCGCACATCTCAATCCTGCTGTTACCATTGCACTGGCCACCGCCGGTAAGTTCAACTGGGCGGATGTGCCTTTATACATTGCCATGCAGATGCTCGGCGCTATGCTGGGCATCACGCTGGTATGGCTCAATTACAAAGACCACCTGAACAATACGCCCGAAGTGGGATTACAGCGCGCCGTATTCTGCACGGAGCCGGCTATACGAAATACCTGGCGCAACTTTATCTGTGAAGCCACAGGCACCTTCGTACTGCTTTTCACCATCTTCTATTTTACAGGTGCAGAAATAGGACCGGAAAAAACACCGGTAGGACTGGGTTCTCTAGGTGCGTTACCGGTAGCATTCGTGGTATGGTCTATCGGGTTGTCGCTGGGTGGTACTACCGGCTACGCCATCAACCCGGCAAGGGATCTGGGCCCACGTATCATGTATGCACTGCTGCCTATAAAAGGAAAAGGCCACAGCGACTGGAGTTATTCATGGGTGCCCGTTCTGGGCCCCATCACCGGCGCTGTGATCGCAGCTTCATTATACCTGTTACTGAAGTAGATAACGTTCACCAATACACGCAATTAACAACACGTTAGAAACAACAACAATGAAAAAAAAGCTCAATACCAGCCTGCTCAGCTGTGCAATGGCAGTAGCAGCCATGTGCAGCTTTAATGCCTGCAAAACATCCAAAACAACGGCTTCGGCCAAAAACGGTTATCCTTCATTTTATAAAGTAGGGCATCGCGGTACAAGAGGACTGATGCCGGAAAATACTATTCCCGCTATGTACCGCGGACTGGAAGAAGGCGCCAATACCATCGAGTTTGATGTGCATATCACGAAAGACGGACAGGTAATGGTATACCATGATGCGTCGTTTACGCCTTCCTACACCACCACGCCTGATGGAAAAGATATCCCGGCAGAGAAACGTAAGGACTATATTTTTTACCAGATGAATTACGCGGATATCCGCCCGTTTATTATCGGCGAAAAACCATATCCAGCTTACCCGGAACAACAGCGTATGCGTTCCTATGCACCGTTGCTGTCTGAATTGATAGACTCCGTGGAAGCCTATACGAAAGCGCATCACCTGCCGGCGCCTTATTACCTGCTGGAGATAAAATCTTCCGAAAAAACAGATGGTAAAGAACAACCCGCGCCGGAAGAATATATGGATAAACTGATGGCGGTAAAACAATTGCAACCATTGGGAAAACGCCTGCTGGTGCAGTCGTTCGATATGCGCCCTTTACAGGTACTGCACCGCCGTTACCCGGATATGGTACTTGGATTTCTGACAGATGATAAAAAGAATGGGTTCGATCAGCATATCGAACAACTGGGCTTTACCCCGTTTTTCTACAATCCTAACTATAAGCTGGTAACACCCGAACTGGTGAGCAAATGCCACGCTAAGCATATCCGGATTGTTCCATGGACAGTAGACGATGTGAACGAAATGAAGAAACTAAAAGGACTGGGCGTTGATGGTATTATTACCGATTACCCAAACAGGTTACGCGAAGCAGGGCTCTGACCATTATTTTATCTACCAAAACACTTTAAAAAAACACGCACTTATGAAATTGTTTTCACGACTCCGCCGGTTAAAACCGGCGACTTTTCTGTTGCTGTGTATCGGGATCACAGGCATTGGCGGCCTTTCCCTGCAGGCACAGGACATTCCCGTTACCGGTAAGGTAACTGCCGCCAATGGTACGCCACTGATAGGAGTGAATGTACAGGTGGCAGGTACCAGCCGCGGCGCCGCTACTGATGTAAACGGCGCTTTTAAACTCAATGCACCAAAAGAAGCTACCCTGAAATTTACCTTCATTGGCTACCTGCCCAAAGAAGTAAAAGTAAAATCTTCCACCATACAGGTAGTATTACAGGAAGATATCCAGAAACTAAACGATGTGGTGGTGGTAGGTTATGGCACACAAAAGAAGGCTACGCTCACCGGCGCTATCACCACTATGAATATGGTGGACAAGGAAGGGCAGCCCCTTACCAACGTGAGTAACGCCCTGCATGGTGTGCCCGGCGTATTCGCCAACCTGAGCAACAGCCAGCCCGGTGTGGATCGCAGTACCATCCGTATAAGAGGCGTGAATACCTTTGGCAGCACCGATCCCAGGGCCAATGATCCGCTGGTGCTGGTAGATGGTATCGAATATTCTATGGATGAGCTCAATCCAAATGATATTGAAACTGTTACTGTACTGAAAGATGCTGCTGCCGCTATTTATGGTTCCCGCGGTTCCAACGGCGTAATCCTTGTTACCACTAAGAAGGGTAGAGGTACTTCGCGTGTTAACTATAGCTATTACTACGGTCAGCAGAAAGCTACTTACCTGCCGGATGTGATCAGTGATCCCATCGTTTACATGAAACTTAAAAACCAGGCGCTGATCAACGAAGGAAAAGCTATTGAGTATAAAGAAGCCGATATCGAGGAATACCAGAAAGGAATGGCTACAGATCCTTTCACTTACCCCGCCAACAACTGGTACGATATTGCGCTGAAGAACGGCGTTATTCAAAAACATGACCTGAGCATTTCCGGTAGCGGCGAAAAATATAACTACCGCTTATCCCTCGGTTATCTCGACAGGAACGGTATCCTTTTCGGGCCGGGTAACCATGAGAAGAAATATTCCGTAGGACTGAATGCTTCTATGGATGTAACCAAACGTTTGCGCGCCGGTATCACCATGGACGGGTATTACAGGACCTACACCACACCGTTTTATACCGACACCTGGAATTATCTTGCCCGTACCCTGCCTATCCTTACAGATACGCTGCCGGATGGCCGCTATGGTAACTCCTGGCTCAGAACCGCCGGCCGTAACAACTGGGAAAATCCACGTATGCTGGCATACAACGGATTACAGACCAAACAGATCCAACGCTTTCTGACCACTGTTTTTGCAGAATACAAACTGCCTTTTGATATCAATTACAATATCAAGTTTGGTGTGGATAAATACGATGGTATGCTGAGCGGCTTTACCCCACGTATGCAAACTTTTAATCCGAAAACAGGCGACGCCATCAACTGGAACAGTCCCGCTACTGCGCCACGGTCGGCCAAAACGGATTATAACGATATGAATATCCACTTCTATAATACGCTCGACTGGAAGCACCAGTTCAAAGAAAAGCACAATGTTGCTGCTATGCTGGGCGCCAGTTATGATAACTTCGATACCGATTCCTGGGCTGCCAGTATGTATGGTTACCTGGATGGACGACTGGATGCGTTAAGTGTAGGTACCACCTGGAATGCTACTTCAGGAAATCTTACCCGTGATGTACTGGAGTCTTATTTTGGCCGCTTCAATTACGATTACGATGGCAAATACCTGCTGGAGGCTACTTTCCGTTATGATGGTTCCAGTCGCCTCGGAAAACACAGCCGTTGGGCATTTTTTCCTTCTGTATCCGCCGGCTGGCGTATTGATAAGGAAGCCTTTTTTCATTCTGATTTCATAAACGTATTGAAATTGCGGGCTTCCGTTGGCCAGTTAGGTAACCAGGCCATTGCATTGTATACTACAGAGCCAATGGTAAACCTTGGTGAAGACTATAGTTTTGGCGGCGTATTGAATTCCGGTGCAGCTAAAACAGCGGATGCAGATTCCACGCTTAAATGGGAAATCACTACGGCATACAATGTTGGCGTGGATCTTAACTTCTGGAATAACCGCATAGGGCTTACGGTTGATGCGTATAAGAAACGTACTGATGGTATCCTGCGCGAAGTGGGTATGCCTTCGCAGGTTGGAAACCTGGCCGGGGCAAAGCAGAATGTGGGCGTAGTGGATAACACCGGTTTGGAAGTAACGGCCCAGTACCGCGATCATATAGGAGAAGTAGATGTAAATGTTTATGGAAGTGTTGCGTATAATAAAAATGAGGTCGTAGACCTGCATGGTGAAATTATTTATGGTTCAGGTACCATCACACAGGCAGGAGCGCCTATAGAGTCGTTTTATGTATTACAGGCCGAAGGCATTTTCCAGACGCAGGCAGAAGTAGCTGCCAGCGCCAAACAATCTGCCAATACCAAACCAGGTTACATCAAATTCAGGGATGTTAATAACGATGGTATTATTAATGGCGATGATCGTGTAGTGGTGAACAGTTCTGCTTCTGTACCGAAGTACACTTATGGCTTTGGATTTAATGTAGGTTATAAAGGAATTACCCTCAGCGCCTCCTTCCAGGGAATCGGTGGTGTAAAGGTGTTGCCTACCGCCAACCTGGCGTATCCGTTTAATAATGGCGCCAATGCTACCTGGGAATGGACAAGGGATGCCTGGACGCCGGAAAAACCCAATGCCCGTTTGCCTATCGTAACCACCAGCACCGGCGGTATCGATAACTTCCAGCGCTCTACTTTCTGGTTAAGGGATAACTCTTACCTCAGAATGAAGAATATTCAACTGGGATATGCGCTGCCACAGCAATGGCTATCAAAAGCCAGGATCCAGAAAGTAAACGTGTTTATCAACGCGGAAAACCTGCTTACCTTCTCCCGTTATAAAGATTTCGATCCGGAATCCATATTGGATCAAACAACGTTGTATACTTATCCTATGCTGAAAACCTTTAACGGTGGTATTAACGTTACCTTCTAAACATCCAAATCATGAATAGTATGAAAAAGATATATCTCTTACTAACCTGTACAGGTCTCCTGGCGGCAGGTTGCAATAAAGATTTGCTGAACACTTCCCCGCACGACCGTTACCCGGAATCCACTTTCTGGCAAACCCCGGAAGCCGCTAACGCCGGCCTGGTAGGCTGTTACTCTGTATTGCGCAACCAGGGCATATTTGGTGGCAAAACATCCAACAATGCCACAGCCCTTTGGGAAGAAACCATTTCTCCGAATGCCTATAATCAAACGGATGCCATGAGCTTTAACTCTATTGCCCGTGGTACACAGATGTCAAGCACCGGTGGCATTGTTACCTCCCGTTACTCTGATTGCTACAGCGGTATCGGTCGTTGTAATACCTTTCTTGTGAAAGTAGATGAGGTAACTGCCATTGATGCAGATACACGCAAAAGGATGAAAGGGGAGGCTTATTTCCTGCGCGGACTTTATTACTTTATACTGGAGAACTACTATGGTGCAGTACCTTTGATCCTGGATCCGCCGGACAGAAACGCACAGGCCAAACTTCCGCGCACACCGCGTGCGGAAGTAGTGGCTAATGTGTTGAAAGACCTGGATATGGCTGCTTCGCTGCTGCCGGTGAAATTCACAGGGGCAGATGTTGGTCGCGCTACCAAAGGCGCTGCCATGGCCTTGAAAGCAAGAGTGTTGCTGTATGAGGCCAGCCCGTTGCTGAATACCACCAACGATGTGGCTAAATGGAAAGCCGCGGCGGATGCAGCCAGGGCGGTAATGGACCTGGGAGGCACCGGCTACGGGCTTTTTGCAGACTACCGCGGATTGTTTTTACAGCCCAATGAAAATAACAAGGAAGTTATTTTTGATGTGCAATACATTTTCCCGCAGCAGGGTAGCTCCTTCGACCTGATCTGCACACAGTACAACACCAACGCACCTTTGCTGGATCTGGCCAAAACCTATTACATGAACAATGGATTGCCTATCACCGATCCGGCTTCCGGGTATAAGGCAGATAGCCCTTACCTGCGCCGTGACCCGCGTTTATATGGTACTTTCACCTATCCCGGCGATATGTACCGCGGCGCTATTATCCCGGCTACACGTTTTGCTATTACCGGTTATGGTATGAAGAAATATAGCCTCTACGACAGCATTGCACCGCCAAAAGATAAGTCGGACCTGAAAGACGGCCAGTCTGATATCAACTTTATTGTACTGAGGTACGCCGATATCCTGATGATGTATGCAGAGGCGCAGAACGAAGTAAGCGGCCCCGATGCCACCATCTTTGCGGCGCTCGACAAGATCCGCGACAGGGTGAAAATGCCGCATATTTCCAATACTTTATCTAAAGAGGCACTGCGTGCAGAGATCCGTCATGAAAGGCGCGTGGAGTTTGCCGGAGAAGGATTGTATTATAACGATATCCGCCGCTGGAAAACAGCGGAAACAGTGATGAATGCACCTATTGAAAATTACGCTGGTAAAAAGATAGAAACCCGTACGTTTGATAAGCTGCGCGATTACTGGTGGCCTATCCCGGTGGGGGAAAAAGATCTGAACCCTAACCTGGAACAGAACCCGGGGTATTGAGTGATGGATATATCAGGCCGCTATGCAGTTACCCGGTAACTGCATAGCGGCATTTTTATTTCGGAGATATAAAAAGGGAATATTATTTTTGCTGGAATAGCATAGGACAGCAGCTATTTGCTTTCCGGGGAAAAACACCGTTAACAGTGACTACTTAATTAACCCTTATGAACCACGTATTTGAGCAGATTTACGAGATGGAGGCAGTGAGCGGATTATCCAAACATGAACAACTGGTAAATGGTATTTTAAACGCCATACAAAATAAAGGGCTGGCGCAGGGCGATATGCTGCCTTCTGTGAATGAGCTGATCAATGAGTTCGGGTTCGCCCGGGAAACGATTGCCAAAGCCTATAAGGAACTGGTAAGCCGTGGCATTGTAGAGCCCAGGAACCGGGTGGGCTTTTTCGTGGCCAATGTGAATATCAAACAACACCTGCGCATTGCGCTGGTATTATTTGCATTCGATGCCTTCCAGGAAATGTTCTATAAAACCTTTCGCGCAGGTTTGGGAAAAGATGTGCATATAGATATCTTCTTTCATCACAATAATATAGAAGTACTGCAAAGTATTGTAAACAGCGTAAAAGGTAAATACGGCATGTACGTGATAGCGCCTATCCCGCATAACAAAACCGCCGGTATCCTGGGCGCGCTCCCGATGGATAAGTTCCTGATGATTGACCGTTATGAGCCTATTCCCGGCGATTATTCCTATGTGGCGCAGGAGTTTAAGCATGCTTCCTATAAAGCCTTTTCTGCACTGGCAGGAGTGATCAAGCAATATAAAGGCATGATCTATTATCACCGCCCGGTGGCGGATACCCCCATAGAGATCCTCCAGGCATTTAAGAAGTTTGTAAAAGATTTTAATATTAAAAGCGAGATAAAACCTGAATATATTCCCGGTACGCTTGAAAAAGGAAAAGTATATTTCACCATTAACAATGCTGAGCTGTGGACCATGCTCAAAGACTGCAAACAAATGAAACTAAAGCCGGGTAAAGACATCGGTATCCTCTCGCACAACGACGATATAGTAAAAGAACTGATCTTCGACGGTATTACCACCTATACTACCGATTTCAAGCTGATGGCGGAAAAGGCCGCTGCTTTTGTATTAAACCGGGAGAAGATCCAGGAAATCATTCCTACTGTACTTATCAGGAGGAAGTCGTTATAACTCCCTGCCTTGTATAAAAGGCCCCCTGCGCCTGTTCTGGTATTGTTTTAGCCTAACCTGATTGCCGTTTAACCTGCGCGGTTATTTTTTACGTATACGCAAAAAATAATCGCGCATTTCTTTTGGCGGTTATGAAAAAAATATATATTTGCTATAGGATAGTATAGGATAGTACAGAATAGAATTCCTATTTCACGTGATACCAGAATCAATCATTAATTACTTAGAATCAGTTTCCAGGTTAAGATGGAATGAATGAAGTAAACGTTATGAAATAAAACTTTTTTCTCCCTTTTATTGCTGAATGCCACGTACACTCATGATGGCCGTTTGCCCGCCAGGCGCCGGAAAACACCGTCATGCACATGAACGCACGTTATGTTTTTTTATACTTCCAATAATTGCTCTTAATATGTTCAGGAAATTTACTTGCTGCAAGAAGAGATTTACTGCCGCATTGCCAACGGCATTATCCACTCCCTGCTACTTTTTGATCCTGCTGTTTATGATAATGGCAGGCAGCGCCCATGCGCAAACGCCCGCCCGGGTAACTATTACCGGGTCGGTGTCTGATACGGCCGGGAGGTCGCTGGAAGGCGCCACCATTGCTGTAGACGGCAGAAGTTCCGCCGGAACGGCTACCGACAGGAATGGTAAATTTATCCTGGATGTAGCAATAGGCGCTACCATCCAGGTAACTTTCGTAGGCTTTATTGAACAACGCTTCGTGGTGAACGCCACGCAAAAAGATTATCACATCCGCCTGAGAAGTGTGATCGCTTCGGTAGATGAAGTGGTGGTCACCGCATTCGGCCGTAAACAAAGAAAAGAAGCGGTGGTGGGATCTGTTACCAGTATCAATCCCGGTGATCTGAAGATCCCTACCAGTAACCTAACCAATGCACTGGCCGGCCAGATGGCGGGCGTAATCGCCTTCCAGCGCGGTGGCCAGCCGGGAGCCGATAACTCCCAGTTCTTTATACGCGGGGTAACTACCCTCGGATACAGCGCCAGCCCTCTTATCCTGGTGGATAACGTGGAACTGAGCGCTAACGACCTGGCCCGTTTACAGGTAGATGATATTGCCAGTTTTTCTATCCTGAAAGATGCCAGCGCAGCAGCCCTCTACGGCGCCAGGGGCGCCAACGGCGTGATCCTCGTCACTACCAAGGAAGGTAAACCGGGTAAAGCACGGGTGAGCGTCCGCCTGGAAGATGCCATCTCCACACCCACACAAAACCTGAAGCTGGCAGATCCTATTACCTTCATGAAACAATACAATGAAGCGGTAACTACCAGGAATCCACTGGCAACACCTTATTTCACCCCCAATACCATACTTGCTACCCAGGCCACTATTGATAAAGCGCCGGGCAGCAATCCGTATGTATACCCGGCGGTTGACTGGATGAAAACATTGTTCAAAGACCAGACCACCACCAAACGCGCTAACTTCAGCGTACAGGGCGGATCGGATGTTACCAAATATTATATGGCCGGATCTTATTCCCGCGATAATGGCATCTTACAGGTAAACCCGGTGAATAATTTTAACTCCGGGATGAAGTTCGAAAACTACCAGCTGCGCTCCAACGTAAACGTAAAGATCACCAAAACAACAGAAGCAGTAGTACGCCTCTGGGGTAACTTCAACGACTATACGGGACCTATTACCGGTGATGCTTCGGGTTTAGCTACCGACCTGTATTCAAGAGCGCTGCATACCAGCCCCGTAGCATTTCCCGCCTATTATGCACCGGATGCCAATAATATCAACACCAAACATATCCTGTTTGGCAGCGCTTATGGCAACGACGGTTCCCTGCTGAATAACCCTTACGCCAGCCTTATGTACGGGTATAAGAACTTTTCAGAATCCAGGATGTCGGCGCAGTTTGAACTTAACCAGGACTTTAACTTCCTCACAGAAGGCCTTACTTTCAGGGGGATTTTCAGTACCAACCGTTATTCTTATTTTGACCTGAGCCGCTCCTATAAACCATTTTATTATGGTGTAGGCAGCTACGACCCGGATGCCAATACTTATGTGCTCAACTGGCTGAACAGCTCACCGGGCCAGGCCCAGGAGTTCCTCGGTTATTCCGAAGGCGCCAAGAATATCTATAGCTATATCTATTTGCAGGGCGCATTGGATTATAACCGCGACTTCGGAAAAAGTAACCTGAGCGGTACATTGATAGGCACCCGTCAGCAAACACTTTACGGTAATGCAGGTAGTTTGTTAGGATCCCTTCCTTACAGGAACCTGGGATTTTCCGGTCGCGCTACCTACTCATTCGATAAAAAATATTTCCTCGAATTTAATTTCGGTTATAATGGATCAGAAAGATTTGCACCACAGCACCGATGGGGCTTCTTTCCCACTATCGGCGGCGCCTGGGTGGTATCCAACGAGTCATTCTGGGAAGGCGGTATCGCTAAAATTATTTCCCGTCTGAAGATCCGCGGAAGCTATGGCCTGGTGGGCAACGACAATATCGGCAACCAGCGCTTCTTCTATCTCTCCAGCGTAACGCCGGATGATCCCAATGGCCCGGGAGCCACTTTTGGCACCAACAACAGCTTTACCCTCAAAGGCACTACCATACAGGCATATCCTAACCCGGATGTAACCTGGGAAACTTCTAAGAAAAGCAACCTTGCGGTAGAAATGACCATTGCCGATAAACTGAATGTAACAGCAGAAGTATACAACGAGAACCGTTACAATATCCTGATCAGGCGTGGCTACATCCCTGTTACTGCAGGTATAGAAGGCTCTGCCTCCAACAACCTCCAGGCCAACCTCGGCAAAGTGGATTCAAAAGGATTTGATCTTCATCTGGATTACAAACAGAATTTTTCAAAAGATATGTGGTTATCTGTAATGGCCAACCTCACAGTAACAGATAATAAGGTGCGCTATTATGAAGAGCCCGAGTATAAATACGCTTATCGCTTCTCCACCGGTAACCCGGTGAACCAGCAGTTTGGATATGTGGCAGAAAGACTTTTTGTAGATGATAAAGAAGCAGCCAATTCCCCTGTGCAAAACTTTGGCAGCGAGTTTCCCAAAGGTGGTGATATCAAGTACAGGGATATTAACGGCGATGGCGTAATTAACCAGGACGACCAGGTGCCCATAGGTTTGCCTACCACGCCGCAGATCATTTATGGTTTCGGTTTTTCATTCGGGTACAAGAGCTTCGACGTAAGCGCATTTTTCCAGGGACTGGCAAGGGAATCTTTCTTCATTGATCCTAAGGCTACAGCCCCATTTGCAGACAATGCCCAGCTGCTGCAGGTGTATGCAGACAATCACTGGTCTGAAGAGAACCAGAACCTGTACGCCCTGTGGCCACGCTTGTCTACCACCCATATTGCCAACAACGAACAAAGCAGCACCTGGTGGTTGCGCGATGGCAGCTTTATGCGGTTGAAGTCTGTTGAAATGGGATATTCATTACCAAAAAGATGGATCGCACCACTGAAGCTAACCAACTTCCGGGTGTACTTCAGTGGCCTGAACCTGCTCACCTTCAGCAAATTCAAACTGTGGGATCCGGAGCAGGCAGGGAATGGCTTTGCCTATCCTATCCAGAAAGTATTCAACCTGGGTGTAAATCTTAATTTCTAAGAATAAAAAATATAAAACAATGAGATTCTTTAAAAGAACATTGTTGGTAGTATTGCCGGTCATCTTATCAGTATCCTGTAAAAAATACTTAGATGTAACACCGGATAATGTGGCTACGCTGAACAGCTCATTTGCCAATGCAAATGAAACACAGGCTTACCTGTTTGGCTGTTATTCCAACATGCAGGGCCTGGCGGATGTAAGGCGTAACGCGGGTTTCACCAGTTCGGGTGAAGTGATTTTCCCGATAGACCTGCTGGATAAGAACACACTTGGCGGCGCAGGAGGCGATAACGGTTTTAACGTGATGCGCGGCCTGCAGAACAGTCCAAATCCTATATTAAACTTCTGGGATGGTTACAACATGGGATTAAACCTGTGGCAATCCATCCGCATGTGCAATACCTTTCTCGACAACGTAGATCAGCCGCTGGATCTGCCACAGTTTCAACGCAACAGGTGGGTGGCGGAAGCAAAGTTCCTGAAGGCATACTATCATTACTGGCTCATCAGGATGTATGGGCCTATTCCTATTTCTGATGTGGCATTACCGGTGAATACGCCCACAGAAGAAACCCGGTTGAAACAACAACCGGTCGATTCCTGCTTTGGCTATGTAGTAAGCCTGCTGGACCAGGCCATTCCCGACCTGCCCGATGTAATCCAGAACGCAGGCGCAGAAGCCGGCCGTATTACCTCCGTTATTGCAAAAGCCGTGAAAGCAGAAGTGCTGGCTACACAGGCCAGCCCGCTGTTTAACGGTAACCCCGATTACGCAGCCATCAAAGGAAAAGAAGGGCAAAGCCTTTTCCCTGTAGCCTACGATGCTTCAAAATGGCAACGTGCCGCTACCGCCTGTAAAGCAGCCATTGATGCCGCCGTGGCCTCCGGCGCCGCTGTTTACCAGTTCAGGGCCAGCGGGGGGATTGTACATATGTCCGACAGCACCAAACAACTGGTAACACTGCAGGGCGCTGTTACCGACCCATGGAACACCGAACAGGTATGGACCCTCAACCCGCAATTCGGCTGGCAGTATATGGCTTCGCCAAGGGTAACTGCGGATGCAGCCTCCAACGGTTTTGCCGTGTACTCCAACTTCTCAGTGCCAATGGCGCAATCCGAACTGTTCTATACACAAAACGGCGTGCCTATTAATGAAGACAGGACCTGGGATTACGCCAACCGCTATAAAACACAGGCCGGTGATGATGCGCACAGGTACTATATCCGCAAGGGTTATATCACTGCCCGTGGTAACTTCTACCGGGAAGCCCGTTACTATGCAGATGTAGCTTTCGATGGCAGTATCTGGTTTGGCTCTGCCAACACCGACGATAACAACGCCAACTATGTAAACGCCGTGAATGGTTTCGCTGCGTATACCCCTACCCGTTATAACGTTACCGGCTATTGGCCAAAGAAACTGGTGCCCTGGCAAACAGCTTTTGGCCAAACCACTGTGCAGACCAATTACTCCTGGCCTTTCATGCGCTTACCGGCCCTGTGGCTGTTGTATGCAGAATGCCTGAATGAAGTGAGCGGTCCCGGTACAGAGGTATATAACTATATCGATAAAGTAAGGGAAAGAGCCGGTTTACCGGGAGTAGTTCAGGCATGGTCCAACTTCTCCCGTAATCCCACCAAATACAGTTCCAAAGAAGGATTAAGAGCCATCATTCACCAGGAAAGAAGAATAGAACTGGCTTTTGAAGGACAGGCAGGATGGGATCTCCGGAGATGGAAGGAACTACAGGCAGTACTGAACGGGCCTTTCCAGGGGTGGAGCGCAAAACAGCGGACCATACAGGGATTCTACCAGCTCACCAACGTATATCAACCGGTATTCGGGCTGAGGGATTACCTGTTTCCCATCCAGGATTATGACATGCTGACTAATCCCAACCTGGTACAAACACCCTATTGGTGATAACCGGCAGGTAAGGACAAAATCATTTCAAACCAGTTTTAATTTTTTATATGGATGCTATATATAAAATAGGCCGCGTGTTAATACCGGTTGTTACCATACTGATGATCCAGTTCTCCTGTAAAAAGAATGATGGATACAACGATGTCATCTCTGATGATAAAACAAAACCACAACCGGTTACCAACATCAGGGTGATCAATAAAAATGGCGGCGCATACATCACTTATACATTGCCTTCATCAAAAAATGTATTGTATGTACAGGCAGAGTATATGATCAACGATACCAAAAGCAGGCAAACCAAATCCTCTTTTTATTCAGACACTATTGCAGTTGGCGGATTTGCCAAAAGCCAGGATTATACGGTAACACTGTATACCGTTACACGTGCAGATGTGAAGTCCGATCCCGTGCAGGTAACCGTACATCCCGGCACGCCCACTTACCTGCAGGCATTGCCTACCGTGGTGCTGCGCCCA
Organism: Chitinophaga sp.; assembly: GCF_036569185.1. GTDB lineage: Bacteria > Bacteroidota > Bacteroidia > Chitinophagales > Chitinophagaceae > Chitinophaga. The sequence continues at coordinate 3,062 of NZ_DATCRD010000102.1, read as the reverse complement.
GATTTTGGCGGTATTAATATCAGTGTTACCAATACAGCAAAAGATAATATAGGAGTGATCACCATTACGGAAGATGCCACCACAAAAAAAATGGAGATCAAAAACCAGAACTATACCAACCTGGAGAACATCAACTATAGTATCAGGGGGTATGATACCATTTCAAGAAAATTTGGCGTATACCTGGCTGATGAGTTCGGGAATATTTCTGACACCGTTTATGCCACTATAAAACCGATCTATGAAACCATCATGGATAAATCGAAGTTCAATGTGTATAAGCTCAACTCCGACGATGGATCCAGCTTTGGATGGGAGCTGCGTTACATGTGGGATAACAACCTGGGCAGGCCGGGGTATCATTCCACCTATCCAACTACAGCGCCACTGCCTAAATGGGTAACGTTTGATATGGGCCAGGCCGCAAAGCTAAGCCGGTTTACACTCTGGGGCCGGGGCCTGGATGATGGCAATTACCTGTGGGGATATGGTAACCCGGATACCTGGGTAATGTGGGGCCGTGCAGATGAACCGGTGGATGAAATATTACCTGATACGATGCACCTGCCGGCAGTAGGACAGGCAACACCGGGCGGCTGGATCAACATGGGCATTTATCATTTGCCCCCGCAGCCATCCGGACTGGTATCGCCGGCTTATAACAATGCCGACCTGGCTTTCTGGAACGCGGGCTTTGGCTACAATTTTTCCCTGAACCTGCCGAAGGTGAGATACATGCGGTTTGAATGTGTAACCAATGCAGCGCACAGTAATGAATTTTTTCACATCATGGAGCTCAGTATATGGGGCGATAACAGGTAGCGTATTTCCTTTACCGGTATTGTTTAAAGTTATTTTATTAAAAATATAAAGAGATGAGAAAGTATCCTTTTACTGCAAAGCTCCTCTTACTGATTTGCGGCTTATTTTTCTTCATAGCCTGTACGCGGAAGGCCACTGATTTCCGCGACTTCCTGGGTAATACAGAAGTGCAGTACCCGGGTACTGTATCAGGTATTGCCTTATTTCCCGGCAATGGCCGCCTTGTAATTGCCTGGAAGCCCAGCCCGGATCCCAGTATCAGTAAATATGTGCTGTTCTGGAACAACCGCCAGGATTCTGTTACCATCAATGCTACTTCACATAATCCTTCAGACACTGTAAAATGTCTCATCACTGGTCTAAACGAATACGCCTATACGTTTTTCCTGTATTCGTATGATGCCGCCGGTAACCGCTCTATTGTAACGGAAATAGATAATGCGCATGTGTATGGCAATATCTATAAAAGCACGTTGCACAACCGTTTGCCTGATGCCGCCACACCATATAAAATACGTGACGATGGTTCCGTAACGCTGTTCTTCACCACGCCTGATACGATTAATATCAGCACCACCATCAGGTATACCAATGCCGCAGGCGTAGCTGCTATAGCCACTATTGCAGGTAACCAGGATTCCGTTAACATACCGGGCTATAAAGCGGGGCAACCGGTAACTTATCAATCGTCCTATATCCCGTCCAAAGGCGCCCTGGATACCTTTTATACCAACAGTTACGATACTTTCCCTGACATCTACAAACTGGTAGCCTGCGATAAAAGCCTGTTCCAGGAACATGATCTGCCCAATGATATGGGCATCTATCAATCGGATACCCGTGTCAGTAAATTGTGGGATGGGAGTGTAGGGCCGCAGGGATATCCCAACATTTTCCATAGCGATGATAACGGTTCCAATTCCCCGCTGCCTCGCACCCTTACTTTCGATATGGGGAAAGCATACAACGTTGGCCAGATAGAAGAAACAGGCAGGGATTGCTGTAATAACCCTTCCGAGTTTGAAGTATGGGGAATTGCAGACATCACCAACGCCGCTACCTCGCTGAAAAGCACCGATCCCGGCTGGGCCGCTGAAATGAGCAGTAAGGGATGGACACTTTTAACCACGGCTGTCAGGGGAGATAACGGCAACGACCCTATGAAATTTAACTTCATCCCCAAGGCGCCGCCTGTACGCTATATCCGTATCAGGGTTTTGCACACGGTAAATAATTCCAACTCCATCAATATGAGTGAAATAACCATGTTCAGCAAACAATAAAAATAATGATAAGGCGGCAGGGGAGTGGATCTCCCCCTGCTGCCATCAGAAAGTGGCCACTCTTACAATTGGGAAAAATTTATAATTTAGCAGCGGCCTATAAAGTCCCGGGCCTGAGTATGCAGTCCAATAACAAATGTCCCAATTGCGGAGCCACCGTGTTTTCGCAACCTATAGCCGATAATAACCTGTTGCAGGTAACGATAAACTGCGAATACTGCGGATCCCAGTTTAATGTCAGAAATCCCTTCTATCACCCGGAGCCTGTAGTGCATACCACTATCAACACTTATTCCGCCACCTATACCTACAGTAGTACCTCTACCCGCAAATCCAGTGGATTCAGGAATGCAAAGGACTGGGAGCATAAAGTAGCGCGCTTCCTCAGTTACGCTATTGGTGGCTTGATGGTTCCATTTGTAATAGGTATATGGGTCGTTACCTTTACCAAACCGGGTGATCTGCCAATAGCAGTGCCCATTACACTAACCGGCCTGATGTTTTTCTTTTTCTTTCTTGCCCGTGCCTGTGGAAAAGAATTGAAAAGAAGAAGAATGGTAGGGGAGATGAGGTAGGAGGAATCAGTAGCCCCGGGTAGGCTGAACCGTTGAAAATAAGTACCCGTGATTGATAATATTGTTACAGCCAGGAGGCGGTTAGTTATGTTACGGTGGCCTTTCGTATACATCTCCGGTACTTAGGAGTAGTGTATGCGTAGTACTCCCGATATAGTTACCATACACTTCCCATACACTTCCCATACACTCACCATACACTTTCAATACACTCCCCATACACTATCTCTGTCATATGGCCGGGTCTTGTCCTGATATAGGTTTACACAGTTATTAGATAATCCTGTTTGAAGTTTACAATAAAAATTTTTAGTCCTGCCAAAGGTTTACGTTGTGGGTTGTAAATCCTGTACCAGGTTTACAACAATATTCTTTCTTTTTT
>NZ_DATCRD010000101.1:0-8761 GCF_036569185.1 Chitinophaga sp. | reverse complement strand
GTATATGCCCGCCTGTACACGCCGGACCCTGCTAAAAATAACGGCGCCGCAGTGATCTTTGTACATGGCGCCGGCTATTTACAGAATGCGCATAAATGGTGGAGCTCCTATTTCAGGGAATATATGTTCCATAACCTGCTTACCGATAAAGGCTATACCGTACTGGACATGGATTACCGCGGTAGCGCAGGCTACGGCCGCAACTGGCGTACCGGCATTTACCGCCATATGGGAGGCAAGGACCTGGACGATGAAGTGGACGGCGCAAAATATCTGGCAGAAAAATTGCAGGTGGACGCCCGTCGTATTGGTATTTACGGAGGCAGCTATGGCGGCTTTATGACGCTGATGGCCCTTTTCACACAGCCAGATGTGTTCGCATCCGGCGCTGCATTGCGGTCGGTAACGGACTGGGCCCATTACAATCACGGCTATACGAGCAATATATTAAATGAGCCATTCACCGACAGTATTGCTTACCGCAGGTCTTCTCCTATATATTTTGCAGAAGGACTGAAAGGCAAACTGCTGATGTGTCATGGCATGGTAGATACCAATGTGCATTTCCAGGATATTGTGCGCCTGTCGCAACGACTGATAGAATTAGGGAAGAATAACTGGGAACTGGCAGTATATCCTGTAGAAGATCACGGATTTACTACCCCCAGCAGCTGGACAGATGAATATAAAAGAATACTTTTGCTCTTCGAGAGTACGCTCTTGAAGAGATGATTGCATTTTAATTTTTTTTATTTAGTTCCGTCTTAATAAAAAAAATAAAAAGGGAATACGGTGAATGATGCAGGCGAATGTTAAGGAATCTTAATTTTCGTCAGGATCTTTTCCGTATTCCCTTTTTCATTTTACATTAGACAATGTAGAATACTATGTAGACCATATCTTTAATTAAACAATATTCACATTTCCTGATGTGATCTTAACATTTTAATGCGATATTGCAATGATAAAACCTAGCACAAATCCAAAAACCTTATGTGTGGAATAGTAGCTTATATCGGGCAGAGAGAAGCCTACCCGGTAGTATTAAAAGGCCTCAAAAGACTGGAATACCGCGGATACGACAGCGCGGGAGTTGCCCTGATCAACAACGGGCTTCAGGTATACAAGAAAAAAGACAAAGTAGCCGCCCTCGAAGCATTTGTTGAGGGAAAAGACCTGCGGAGCCATATAGCCATCGGGCATACCCGCTGGGCTACACATGGCGAGCCATGCGACCGCAATGCGCACCCGCATTTATCCGGCGACGGAAAACTGGCCATGATCCACAATGGCATCATTGAAAATTATGTACAACTGAAACAGGAGCTCATCAACCAGGGCCATGTTTTTCACAGTGATACCGACACCGAAGTACTGCTTCATTTTATCGAGGAAATCAAGAAACAAAACCAGTGCTCACTGGAAGAAGCCCTGCGCATCGCTTTAAAAAGAGTAGTGGGCGCTTACGTGATTGTACTGATCGATGAAGAAAACCCGGATACGCTGATCGCCGCCCGTAAGGGAAGCCCGCTCGTAATAGGCGTGGGCAAAGGCGAGCACTTCCTCGCTTCCGATGCTTCGCCTATCATTGAATACACCAAAGAGGTAGTGTATGTAAATGATTACGAAATTGCCATCATCAAAGCGGATGAGCTGATCCTGAAAAATATTTCCAATGAAAGGCAAACGCCTTACATTCAAAAGCTGGATCTTGAGCTGGCCGCCATTGAGAAAGGAGGCTATGCCCACTTCATGCTGAAAGAGATCTTTGAACAGCCGCAAACCATTTTCGATAGTTTACGCGGCCGTCTGGATGCAAAGAAAGGCACGCTCACCATGGGCGGTATGCGCGAATATGCAGATGTACTGAGCAGCGCCAAACGTATCATCATTGTGGCCTGCGGTACCTCCTGGCACGCCGGCCTGGTAGCCGAATACATGATCGAAGAACTATGCCGCATCCCCGTGGAAGTGGAATACGCCTCCGAGTTCCGTTACCGCAACCCGGTAGTAGGCCCCGGCGATGTGATCATTGCCGTGTCCCAATCCGGCGAAACGGCCGATACGCTGGTAGCCATTGAAAGCGCCAAAGAAAAGGGCGCTATCATCCTCGGCGTATGTAACGTAGTAGGTTCTTCCATTGCACGCTTGTCGCACGCAGGCGCCTATACGCACGCAGGCCCTGAAATTGGCGTAGCCAGTACCAAAGCCTTCACCGCCCAGCTGGCAGTGCTTTGCCTGGTAGGCCTCAAACTGGCCGCCGATAAAGGCACCATCACTCCTCAAAGGTTCCAGCACCTGCTCGATGAACTGGAACAGGTTCCTGAAAAAGTAGCCACTACTCTTAAACTGGACGACCAGATCAAACAGGTGGCCGATAAATATAAAGATGCACGTGATTTTCTCTACCTGGGCCGCGGATACAATTTCCCGGTAGCCCTGGAAGGAGCGCTTAAACTGAAAGAAATTTCCTACATCCACGCAGAGGGTTATCCCGCTGCGGAAATGAAACATGGCCCTATTGCACTGGTAGATGAAAACCTGCCGGTGGTAATTGTTGCCACGAAAGACAGCTACTACGAAAAAGTAGTGTCTAACATCCAGGAAATTAAAGCCCGTAAAGGTAAAGTGATCGCCGTTGTAACAGAAGGCGACAACACCATCCCCCCTATGGCGGATGATGTGATTTTTGTGCCTTCGGCAGATGAACTGGTGGCTCCCATCATTTCTGTAGTGCCGTTACAACTGCTCGCTTATCATATAGGCGTGCTCAAAGGCCTGGACGTTGATAAACCCAGGAACCTTGCAAAATCAGTTACAGTAGAATAAAGAAAACGGAGATACCTTATCTGGTTATTTTATTATCTGCACGCATAATAAAATAACCAGATGGTCATTTCCCTAAATGATGTATCCTCATGAATAATATCCAAAAAAGACCCCTCTCTGATCTGGGGTATAATTTCATTGAAACCACGTTACCGGAAGGCAAAGACGAATACTATCTCCGTAATGAACAATGGAGCAGGAGAGACAAATACAGGAAATTAACCGCACACGAAATAGAATCGCTGGTACGTAATGATAATACCTCCGATGACTGGAATATTATTTTTGTTTCCGACGAATTTGATCCGCAACTGGTACAGCACTGCCACTTTTTCGGGATGGTGCGCATTGGTAAACTGGAGCCTTATTACCTCGAGTTCCACAACCTGCGGATGCCGGTAGGATTGTACAACAGCACCATCTGCGCCTGCGATTTCGGCGACAATGTAGTGGTACATAACGTAAATTATTTATCCCATTATATCCTCGGCAATGAAGTGATCGTAGCCAACGTAAATGAAATGGCTACTACCGACTATGCCAAATTCGGAAACGGTATTGTAAAGGAAGGAGAAAATGAAAGCGGCCGCATCTGGATGGAACTATGCAATGAAAACGGCGGCAGAAGCGTGATGCCGTTCGATGGTATGCTCCCCGGAGACGCTTACCTGTGGACCCGCTACCGCGACGATGAACAGCTGCAACAGCAATTCAAAACATTCACAGAAAAACAATTTGATAAAAGACGGGGCTACTACGGTATGGTGGGTGATCGTACAGTGATCAAGAACTGTAAGATGATCAAAGACGTTACCATTGGTACGGATGCCTACCTGAAAGGCGCCAACAAGCTGAAAAACCTTACCATCAACAGCAGCAGCAAAGCCTCTTCTCAAATTGGCGAAGGCTGCGAAATGGTAAATGGTGTAATAGGCTACGGTTGCCGCGTATTCTACGGCGTGAAAGCCGTTCGCTTTGTAATGGCCTCCCACTCACAGCTGAAATACGGCGCCAGGCTGATCAACTCCTACCTGGGCAACAACGCTACTATTTCCTGCTGCGAAGTGCTCAACTCGCTCATCTTCCCCGCACATGAACAACATCATAATAACTCGTTCCTGTGCGCAGCGCTTATCATGGGGCAAAGCAACATGGCTGCCGGCGCTACCATCGGTTCCAATCACAACTCCCGCGGCGCCGATGGTGAAATCATTGCCGGCAGGGGATTCTGGCCAGGCCTCTGCGTAAGCCTGAAACATAACTCCCGCTTCGCCAGCTTCACACTCATTTCCAAAGGCAATTACATGTCGGAGCTGAATATCTCCATTCCATTCAGCCTGGTAGTAAACGACGAACATGAGAACCGCCTGAAAATAATGCCGGGCTACTGGTTCCTGTACAATATGTACGCTATTGCGCGCAACTCCTGGAAATATGTAGACCGCGACAAACGCACCGATAAACAACAACTCATTGAATACGATTACCTGGCCCCTGATTCTGTAGAAGAAATATTCCAGGCACTGGCCATCATGGAAACAGCCACCGGTAAAGCATGGTACGCCCTGGAAGAAAATATTCCTGTAGGAGAACTAACGGAACAGGATATACGTAATAAAGGAAAAGAGCTGTTAAAAAATAACCCGGAAGAAGTAGCCGCACTAACTATTCTCTCCAAGGGTTTTGAAAACAGCTCCCGCGATGTGGAACTGCTGAAAGTACACAAGGCTTATCCACTGTTCAACGATATGGTGGTGCTTTATGCAGTAAAAAACATCCTGGCAGCAAAAAAATCTTCCTTTGCTGATTTACAGGCAGCGGTTAAAACGGCCAGGCGCGGCGACTGGCAAAACATTGGCGGACAGCTGATGAAAGCGGAAACCGTGGCTTCCCTCAAAACAAAGATCCGGGAAAACAAGATTGCCAGCTGGCCGGAACTGCATACCGCCTATGAACAAATAGGCAACGAATATGCAGCCGATAAATTACAACATGCCGTGGCCTGTTTACTGGAAATCAAAAACAGCGATCTCTCCGCCGCTAACCTGGCACAATGGATGAACGATTCTGTAGCTACTATGGAATGGATCACCACACAGATCAGGCGCTCCAGGGAAAAAGATTATAAAAACCCCTTCCGTCAGCTGGCTTATGAAAGCGAAAAAGAAATGAACGCGGTAATAGGCAGCCTGGAAGACAACAGCTTTATTAAACAAACCGCTGAAGACCTGGAAATGTATAAATTGCAGGTAAATAAAACCATCAGCGAATGGCAGCTAAAGAAAAAATAAGATGCAGCTGGGCCAATAAGGACAAGCTGTACCAGGATTACCACGACAAGGAATGGGGCACGCCCGATCATGATGATCAGCATCTCTTCGAAATGTTGTGTCTCGAAGGTGCACAGGCGGGCCTCAGCTGGTATACCGTACTTACCAAAAGGGAAAACTACCGCAAAGCCTTTGATAACTGGAACGCCAAAAAGATAGCGAAATACGATGAAAAAAAGGTAGAGCAGCTGATGCAGAATGAAGGCATCATCCGTAACCGTCTTAAAATAAAGGCAGTTATCGGCAATGCAAAAGCATTCCTCGCGGTTCAAAAGGAATTTGGCAGTTTCGATAAATACATCTGGTCGTTTGTAAACTACAAACCCATCGTAAACCACTACCGTAAAGGTATGGCCGGCGTTCCTGCCAAAACAGCCATTTCCGATGCCATGAGCAAAGACCTGCTAAAGCGGGGCTTCAAATTTGTGGGCTCCACCATCTGCTATGCCTACATGCAGGCCACCGGTATGGTAGATGATCACGCGGAGGATTGCTGGAAGAAATAGCGGATTTCGCCTTCGGCGAATTTTGTCTTGGAGCAGGATTAAGCTGATTATACTGATTTTTTTGATGTTATTCCTGGGATTTTTATACAGATATACTGAGGGTATTGTTTAAAAATTTAGGGAACTTTTCAGTTCCCTAAATTTTTAAACAAAGTTAATATTATTTTGCAATTGAATATTCCGCTATAAACAGGGTAATTCTTTCCACTATCCGCCAGGTACTCCCCTTCTTTTCAAGAAAACACATAATTCCCTGAGAACTTTCCATTCTGTTATATATTATATATGAGAAAATAGCAAGTTCATTTGAGGAGGATAATATAACTGGTGAAAATTGTATCCTGTAATAAGGTTTATTCTTTAAATCCATCCTTTTCTTTGAATGACTATTGAATAAAATAATATGATCATTATTAAAATGATCGGCAATCGTATAATTAATAATTTTTGATGTATCTATCTGTGAAATGAAATTTTCCCATTTAGGATTATTAATAGCTAAATGAGCATTAGTATCTATAAGAAATGACTTATAGTTCCTCGGATCATATTGCCTTAGTAAATTTGAATCTGTTCGCTGATTAACGAGTATCAGATCTTTTAACTTCTGATTTAATACAGATATATATATTTTATCACTTTCATCGGATTGATGATAAATGAGCTGTGAATACCCAAAGTGGAAAATAAAAATGAAAAATATCACGGCCGAAATTTGCTTTTTCATATATTCCTTATTTGTCTGACCTGTTATTCTAAATGGTTCATAAGTACCATCAAAATGATAATTAAAATTTCTTAATTGATGTCCATACCAATCTTCCACTAAAATTCTACCATAAAAGAAATCGTCTGTCGGAGGATGACTTAAATAATAATCATCAGGAATAGTTACAATAACCAAAGTGGTATTTTAGAAGATGTTAGCGAAGAATTTTCTGAATAAGAAAAGTAAATCCTCCAGCTACAAAGAGCTTATTAAGGTTAACAAGCATTCTTTCCATACTAAATAATGATTAGGATTAATAAACTGAGCAAATAGGTCCTCACTCATAAGACGTTTATTCTGATGAAATTTCATATGCATCCATAAGAGAATATAGAAATACCCGGATTAACAACAGGAAATTAATAATTTTTCTGGTTACCCGACAAAAAAACAGCGTTATTCTCAGCTTTTAAAATTTGAAACCTCTACTTTCTATAAGATAAATTCAGGTGGTTTTCATTTATATTTTACTAAAATGAGCTCCTCAGTCTCTTAAATAAGTTATATCTCCATTAATCTTTATAAAAATCTAAAAAACAACATCAGAAAAATCAGTATAATCAGCGTAATCCAGCTCCAAGACAATTTTGATCGCCGAAGGCGATCCTACTCGATCCGTATTTCGCTAAGCGCAGCATTGTTGATAAAAGTATAATCCGTAAGCGTATTCAAAAAGAAATACAGCTGCCGCTTTTCCTGGTCTGATAATTTAATTCCCTGCTTCACCAGCGGGTCGGTGGTGGGAGTCACCTTTACACCATGGTCGTAGAAGTCAAATACCTGGAAAATATCGAAGAAACGGCCGTCGTGCATATAAGGGGCGCTTTTCAGGATATTGCGCAAGGAAGGTACCTTAAAATGAAGATTATCATCTGTGTTCCCCGTGATCTTCATCCTGCCTACATCGTTCAACGCCGGTAAATAAGGTAACCCGTTACTGCGGTAAGTAAGATCAGTAAATAACGGTTCTTTATGACAGGCCGCGCACTTATCCCGGAAAACGGCATAACCTGCATTTTCTTCCGCCGTAAAAGCCACACCCGGTACTTTTAGCATTACGCTATCATATTTGGAACCGGCAGATACCATAGTGGCTACAAACTGTGTAAATGCCTTGAACATACGCTCGCTGGTAATTTCCTCCGTACCAAAAGCGGCTTTGAACATACTCCGGTATTGAGGATCCGCCTGCATTTTCTGCAGCAGTTCTTTCAGGTCTACCGCCATTTCGTTGTGATCGGTTAATGGGGTGAGCGCCTGCAATTCCAGGTGGTTCACGCCGCCGTCCCACATGAATGCTTTTTGCCAGATCATATTAAAAAGCACCGGTACCGAGCGGATCCCCTGCTGCCCTGCCACGCCATGCGCCAGCGCATGATCGAAATGGCCAAAGGCTGCAAACTGCTGGTGGCAGAAGCCACAGGAAACGGTGCTGTCCTGCGAAAGACGGTAATCATAAAACATAAACCGCCCCAAAGCCACGCCTGGTTTGGTAAGCGGATTATGCGTAAAATCGTATACCGGCCGGGGGAAGTGAGCAGGCAGCTGCAGCAAAAAAGGCTCGGGCCCCTTTACTGCGCGTTTCTTTGTGCCTGCCTGTACCAGCGCCAACAACAGGCAAAACGCCCCGATGATATATACTACCTTGTGATTCACTGGTTGGAGATGCCTGTTATGTTAAACATATGCTGGTAATTACCGGCTACCTGTCTTGCTTTTACCCCTGGCGCCATGATCACGGTGATCTTCTTGAAACTCACTGTATCCGGTAAAAACCATTTTTCCACATTGGCGGTAAGGTTGATCTGTGGCAGATGCGCAGCCGGAATGGTAATTTGTTCCGGAAGTGGCAGCGTTACATATTTCAGCACCCCGTCTTTCGATTTATATCCCCCGCAATGAAATAAAAACTCCTGCATGGGTGTATTGACAGCACTGGAATGCCCTTCTATCTGCGCCATGATATAACCGCTGTTCCAGGTCCAGAACATACCGGTTTCCACCGCCAGCGCACCGGATTGTACACCGCTCACATTGCGGATGCTATCCACTCCTACCAGGAAACGGATGCTTTTATAAGTGCCGGCAGGGATGCTGTTAAGCCGGATATTTTTTGAACTGTCAATAGCATCATCTACCAGGAAGTAAGCCGGAGGCAAAGTAACCATACTGCCATTGGTGGTTTCCAGTGAAAAATTGCTGAGGAAATAACGGAAACGGCTGATCGTAAATGTTTCGCCGGAGGCGTTGGTATAGGTAGCCTGGTTCCTTAGCAGCGGCTGCTGCCCCACCAGGTGGGTGAACGATAATTGCAGGGAAGGTACAGG